>NZ_DALZYO010000054.1:0-27557 GCF_031988165.1 Neobacillus sp. | reverse complement strand
GGAAGCACTCTAGTCGCTAGGGCGCTGGAGCTGGACAATTCTCAAAGTCGAAAATATTATACTTATCTTTTAAAAAAATCGTCTAGGCTTTTGGCTTAGACGATTTTTTTATGATATTATTCTTTACAAACAGTTTTTCTTGCTCAACCATCAGTTCTGAAAGCTGTCGGAATGAATGAAATAAACTTGGTCGCGACTTAATAAAGGCAAATCTTTCTTCAATATTAACAGGCTTTAAATCAAATTGAATAAACGGAATAGGTCTATCAAGTTGTAAGGCTTTTCCGTTTGAGAAATATAAAAATTGAACGAATAAACCAATTCCATGCTGCATCAATTCTCTTGTGTTTTCATGATTACGTTCATGAAATAATTCCTCAAGCCGCGCTTTGACCCCGCTCCATTCCTGTAAGATGCTTGATACTTCAATCATTTGATTAGCCATTGACCTCGGCCTTCCCTTTCATTCGTTTTTTTCCTTCACGACATAGCTCTAATAAAGGGCAGCTTGGGCACTGAGGATTTTGAGCCTTACAATGATACCTTCCGAAAAAAATTAACCGATGATGGGTCACAGACCATTCCACTTTTGGAATTTTCCTCATCAGTGTCTTTTCTACCTCCAGTACAGAATCCTTCCAGCGACAAATCCCAAGGCGCTTACTCACCCTTTCCACGTGGGTATCCACAGCAATGGCTGGAATGTTAAAGGCAACCGAAACGACTACATTTGCTGTTTTCCTGCCCACACCTGGAAGCTTGGTCAATTCATCCCGGTCCATGGGGATTTCCCCACCATATTCATTTAGAACCTTCCAGCACAGGCTTTGAATGTTTTTAGCTTTATTTCGATAAAGTCCTATTGAACGAATATCATTTTGCAATTCATCTAGTGAAACTTGCAAATAATCTTCAGGTGTTTTGTATTTTTCAAACAATTTTTTTGTGACTTTATTGACGAGAGCATCGGTGCATTGTGCAGATAAAGAAACAGCAACGATAAGTTCAAATGGATTTGCATGATTTAATTCACAATGGGCTTCCGGAAACATTTCACCCATTTGATCTAAACAATAACGGATTTGTGTATTATTAAGCAAACTATCACCCACTATAAAAAGAATAAAAACGAGAGAAGCTTCCCTCGTTAGACATAATTATTGCTCGAGCCAATTATAAAAAGGCACTGAAGTTTGATGAGACTCATCTCTAGGAGGCACTTTTTGTGTTTGCTTTTGACGAAATTTCCGCCCATGGATTTTCGCTTGTTCAATTGTCTTAATTCCATTTTTCTTCCACTCAAAGAGAATCCGATCTATATAGCGAAAATTTAATTTACCTGACATCACAGCCTCTCTTAGCGCTGCTTTGATAATAACAGGGTCATGGTGATCATCGTCCATCCACATTCCCAGGGATTCACATTCAAATGGCGATAGCGGGCGTCCAAATTCCTTTTCAAAGCAAGTGTATACATCAGTTTCTTCGCCTTTCTTTTCAGTCTCCTTATTATTTTTATTATTTTTGAAAAATTGCTCAACGAGTCTTTCCCATAATGGTTTCACAGAATACTTCTCGAAGCGAATACCCTCATGCGAATATTCATCAATAATTTCAATGAATCCTCTTTGAATCAGCCTTCTAAGCATATCGTTACACTCCGAAATGGAAATAGTCATCCGTGCTGAAAGCTCGTCAGGAGTAGGAAATTCGTTCCCACTTTCTATAAAGGTAAGAATATTTAATAAAAGCACAAGTTCAACTTCGCTTAAATTAAGATTACGGTATTCTGAAAATAATAAAGTAGGAACGGTTATATTTCCTTCTTGGATCCAAGCTAATAAATTCGATTTCATCTTTAGGACACCTCCAAATAAGTATACCATGAACAAACAATCTGAGTAAGAGTATAGGGCATCCATCATTGGTAAGGAAAGCAAAAAGCCTGCAAATGCAGACTTTTGCTGTTTCACTATTGAAGATTATATCTTAATTTTGGTAGCAATAAACTGGTTTATTCTGGAAACCGCAGATTCTAATTGCTCTAATGAAGTCGCATAGGATAGACGAATATTATCAGGTGTTCCAAAGCCTGAACCAGGGATGACTGCTACTTTGGCTTCAACAAGTAAGGCCTCAACAAAGTCATCGACATTATTAAAGCCAGTCATTTCGGCAGCATTCCTAACATTTGGATACAGATAAAAAGCACCTTGTGGCTTAACACAAGTAAAGCCAGGTATCGCCACTAATTTATCGTAAATAATTTCTAGTCTCTTTTCAAATGCCTGACGCATTTCTTCAACGGGCTCTTGAGGGCCATTGTAGGCAGCGATTGCAGCATATTGAGCGGTCGTTGTAGGATTGGATGTACTATGACTAGCCAGGTTTGTCATCGCTTCAATCACCTGTTTATTCCCTGCAGCATATCCAATTCTCCAACCAGTCATGGAATGGGACTTGGAGACACCATTAATGATAATCGTTTGCTCCTTCAGCTCTTGAGAAAGTTGGGCGATAGAAATATGAATAGCCCCTCCGTAAATAAGCTTTTCATAAATCTCATCAGAAACGATTAGAATGTTTTTCTCAAGACAAATTTTGCCCAGCTCCATTAGTTCTTCCGCTGTATACAAAACACCTGTTGGATTACTCGGAGAATTAATAATAACCGCTTTTGTCTTATTCGTAATCGCCTTAACCAATTGTTCAGGCGTTATCTTAAAATGATTTTGTTCAAGCCCATCAATATAAACAGGTACACCACCTGCCAATTTCACTTGTTCGGGGTAGCTAACCCAATATGGAGCAGGAATAATAACTTCATCACCATCGTTTAAAAGCACCTGAAACAAGGTATAAAGAGCGTGTTTAGCCCCATTTCCGACAATAATTTCATTCGGCTTATAGCTAAGTCCTTGATCCAATTCAAACTTGTTGATTATTGCCTTTTTCAAGGCAGGCAATCCAGCCGAAGGAGTGTACTTTGTATGCCCCTCTTTCATTGATAAAAAAGCTGCATCTAAAATATGTTTAGGTGTATTAAAATCTGGCTCTCCTGCTCCTAAACCGATGACATCTTCCCCTTGTTCTTTTAATTCCTTCGCTTTAGCCGTTATGGCTAATGTTGATGAAGGGGTTAAAGCCAATACCCTATTTGCCAATTCTACTTCCATACCGCTTCCTCCAATCTCTAGTGAAGCTATAGATTCTCAATTTTTTTCCACAACTCACCAGTTTCAAAGACAATATAATAATAATTTATTAAGTTATTTTCAGAACGGTAATAAATTTCCCATAATGGAATATTTTTTTCCATTCCGAGTCGGACTGAAATAATCTTTTTTGGTTTTTTTTCTTGTAATAGTTTTTGAATAGCTTCCTCTTTCGATAGACCATCCTTCGCTTTTCTAACAATTATTTTCTTGCTCTTTTCGGGTATCCAGACAATGATTTTTTCACCTTTTTTATTTAATCCCTCAATGACGTTAACTGTCTCTAAACCATTATAAATATGAAAATCCTGGACTTTGTTCAATTGGGTTTTATTCTTTACAAGTGTGACAGCTTTTTTTTCTGCAGCATTTACCGGTTTTACTGCGGATAAATATACTTTAATCGAAATTCCGAGAACGACAAGGATGAATAACACAATAATAATAATCCACTTTTTCATTTTCATTCACTTCTTTATGTACGATATATGGTAAAAATCGCTTTATTTTGATTCTCTTTATCTAAAGCTAGTCCAAACATAAGGTCTTTTTCTTTTAAGGTTCGATTTAGGGCATCAACAACTTTATATAAATCCGGACTGTACTGGATTTTTACAGTTGATAATACTTCAATTTTACTCTCCATCCATATTTCTCCTTTTTATCTAATAAACATGATTTTGATAGAATCTTCACAATTTATTATAACAGGTAAAAGCCTTTCACGTACTGTGAATCCCATCTAATTTAAATGATTTTTTATTAAATTGTTCAGCAGTTATTCTTCCTTCACTAGTGGAATGGAAATGACTTCATAATTTGTTTCTGTAAACTTTATCGTTACGGTACTGTTTTTATTTGTAAAATAAACTTCAGACCATGTAACGAGCAAATCATGAAGGATGTCCCGATCTAGCTTTTGCTTCTCCGCCGCAAAAAGAATGGCTATTTGCGGATTAAGGAATTCAATCAATTTACCTGATAAAGAGTCTTCCTTGGCAGAATTAGGTAACTTGAATATATTGACATCCTTTAGATTTTTCCTAAGGAGGATTCGCTCCGCTTGCTGACTAAAAGACGTCATCAAAAAAATATTGTGATTAAAAAATTGCAGTTTCAAATCCATACCTTCGTTTTGTTCATGTCCAACAAATTGGACCTCAGAAATTAACTGCGGGAGAATTTCCTTTTTTGTCCCCATTTTCCAAGAAACGACGGAAATTCGATTTGTTTGCTCCAATTTTTTTGTAAGCTGTTGTGAGAACTCTGGTGTCGTGATAATTTCTTTAATATTATATTTTGAAATAAGCTCATTGATTTTCATAAAAGATAATTCCTGAGGGCTGTTTGTCAGGATTAACGCTGCGATCTCTTTTACACCAAAAAGATATAGCCAACCTTCTAATTCTGCTTTTGTACCTTTTCCACCGGCATTTACCAAGATATTTTTACCATTTGGGCCTTGAACAAGGATGGATTCACCTGTAGACAAGCCCAAAAAAGATACTGCTGCCTCATCAACTGATAATTTTAAATCAATGTTTTCAACCTTGCTAGAAATATATGGTTCAGCCTTTACTGAAAAGGTACTTGAAATAAATATGGACAATAGAAATAGCAATATTCTCATGCACATTCCTCCCAAGAACGTACTTATAGGATGCTTCAATTTCCATATATTATCATAACCAAGAATGAATGAGGTCAACCAATTCATCAATTCTTCCTTTTTTTACAGGGATAGGTGGAATTGATTTTAAAAACGCCTTTCCGTATTTAGTAGTGACAATTCTTCTATCAAACACAATCATGATTCCACGATCGGTTTCTGTACGAATCAAACGACCAAATCCTTGCTTAAAGCGAAGAATGGCTTCAGGCAGGGAGTATTCAGAAAATGCATTTCCACCCTGCTGCATAATTAACTGGCATTTCGCCTCCGTCAGTGGCTCCTCAGGCGGACTAAACGGAAGCCTTACGATAACAAGACATGATAAATCCTCACCCGGGATATCTACTCCTTCCCAGAAACTGCTTGTCCCAAGCAATATCGCCTTATCATAGCGCTGAAAATTTCTTGTTAATCTTGTGCGGCTTCCGCTTGTAATTCCTTGGGCAATTAGGACATATTCATTTAAAAAACCACTTTCTTTAATCAGTTCATATGTTTTCTTTAACATGTCATAGGCTGTAAAAAGCAGCAGCATTCTTCCTTTTGTCGCTTCAGCAATTGTGATAATATGCTCGGTTATAGCAATAACATATTCATCCAAGGTAACCGTGTTTATTTCCGGCAAGTCTTCTGGAATGAAAAGCTGAACCTGATTTTTATATTCAAATGGAGAAGAAATCGTCTGTTGAACGGTTGTATCAGCATCAAGTCCAATTTCCTTCATGATATAGTGGAAAGAATGATTAACTGTTAATGTGGCAGACGTGATGACAACAGCTTTTTTCATTTGAAAAAATTGTTCCTTAAGCTGATCAGCCACAAAAGCAGGCTGTGCCAAAATGGTTGTTACGTTTTGTGGTGCACGGATATCCATTTCAATCCATTTTACTTGTTTCGTTTCTTTTATAAAGCAGCTAATAACCGTATTCCTGAGCTCACCAAGATCATTTACAAATAAATGAATTTCTTCGATTATTTTTTCCTGAGCAATTGTTAACGGTTTTTTTTCTTTTTTTATCCATTCGAGACGGTGGTTGATGGCTGAATATAAATCCTTGAGTAAAAAGGCAAACCTTTCCGCACTATGGACAAGGGCGTTTCTTTCTTTCCCACTATCTGAATGAATAAACCGTACTTTTACTCGGTTAAACCCTTTTTTGTTTGTGAACTTCATTTTGGCAAATAGGGCAATTAATTTAAATAATTCATCCATTTCATACATAATGTCAAGGACCATTTGATTCATTTCAATCGTTTGAAGCTGTTTACCTTCTTGAACTGGTATTGAAGCAAGCAGCCGCTCCATTTCATAAAAAAGCTGTTTTTGTTCATATTGACCAAATTGATTTATCAACAATCTGGTTGTTAAATAATCCAAAGAATGTCCAAAAAACTGGCTGGCTACTTTTTCAAGGTGATGACCTTCATCAAGAATGACATAATCAAATGAGGGCAAAATAGAGCCTTCTCCCTTAATATCACTTAATAATAAAGAATGATTGGTAATAACAATCTCAGCAGCCTGGGCTTTCATTTTTGCTTTTAGATAAAAATCTCTTTCCTGCCACTCTTGATCTTGCAAAAAAACGGTTGGTTCATTTTTGACTTTATTCCAATAAATAAGGCCTCCGCTGGAGAGATTCAATTCATCCTTATCCCCGGTTTCTGTTTCAGTCAACCAGACGAGAATTTGCATTTTAGTTAAGGTAGTATCATAATTATCGTTTTCATCCATCAATGTCAATAAGAACTTTTCTAAACTTAAGTAATGGCTTCTTCCCTTAAGAAGTACCGAGTTTATTTTAAAGGGGAGAATTTTCTCCAACAGTGGAATTTCTTTTTTTAGTAGTTGTTCTTGCAGTTGAATGGTATGGGTACTGACGATAACCTTTAGCCTATTTTGTTTTGCAAAAAAGGCAATTGGCAACAAATATCCGAGCGATTTCCCTACACCAGTCCCTGCTTCGATAAGTGTATGCTTGTTATTTTGAAAAGATTGGTAGACAATATCCATCATTTTAAATTGTCCTGATCTTTTCTCAAAAGACTGGAAGCCTTGTTTGACGATTTCAACCTTTTCTTCTTCACTCAAAGGGTATTTTATATTTACATCGACTACGTTCTCGTTCTCTGCCACAGGGATTTTCTTTAATGCTACTTTCTTATAAATTTCGATATGGTCAGGCAATTCCTCCCGCTTCCTATCCTTTTCAGCTACTATTTCGTCCAGCAACTGCTCAAGATCACTTTTTAGCCCTCCTGAAAGCTGGGTAAGCTGTTTTATAGTTAGGAGTGGCAAGGAAGACAATCGTTTTAACAAGATAAGAAATAATTCTGCAGTAACCTGGGCATCACTATCGGCCTGATGTGGGCGATCATGTTTCAGGTTCTCTTTTTCTGCTAAATCAGAAAGTTTATAGCCATCAGCTGTAGGATAGAGGATTCTTGCCAATTCTACTGTATCAAGTACTGGTCCATAGAAACCTTCTAATCCAGCCTGGATCAATTCTTCTTGCAGAAATGATAAATCAAATAAAACATTGTGAGCGACAAAATAGGCCCCATCTAACAAATCGATGACCTTTGCTGTTATTTCAGCAAACACTGGTGCATCCTTGACCATTTCATCATTTATTCCAGTCAATTCTTCTATAAAAGCCGGAATAGATTTTTGTGGATTAATTAGTGCCGAAAATTTCTCTGTGATAACTCCATTTTCAATAACCACAGCTGCAAATTGTATAATTTTATCGCCCTTTTTTGGTACATTTCCAGTTGTTTCTAAATCAATTACAACAAATTTATTTGACATTCCATTAACACCCCGAAACTTCGTTCATTAAACGGTATCACAAAAAGGGAAAAAAGAAAACATTCCTACTCGAATATAACCATAATATCGTTACTATTTTACAAACATTTTTTGAAAGTTCCTTAAAAAAGAAAAATCCCCGAAAATCGGGGACCCCTACAAAATCGTAAGTGCAGGTTCTGCATGTATAAGTTCTTTAATACGATTGTTTTCATCCATAATCGCTACTTTTGGAGTATGAGCCGGTACCTTTTCTTCTGCTACAAGTGCATAGGAAATAATGATCACAATATCCCCCTCCTGGACAAGTCGGGCTGCAGCACCATTTAAACAAACAACACCGCTTCCTCTTTCGCCAGGAATAATATAGGTTTCAAGACGTGCCCCGTTATTATTGTTTACAATCTGCACCTTTTCATTCGCTGTCATTCCGACAGCATCAATAATATCCTCATCTATGGTAATACTGCCAACATAATTTAAATTAGCCTCTGTAACCGTTGCACGGTGGATTTTCCCGTTCATCATGGTACGAAACAAAAGAATTCCTCCCCAGTTGTCTTTTTTCTTATGTTTAGTTAATGTCAACAATTAAATTATCAATTAAACGAACCCTTGTAAATTTTACGGCAAGAGCAATAATAATGCGACCCTCTAATTTTTCCAAAGGCTTTAAACGCGGATAAGTCAAAATTTCAACATAATCTATTTTCCCGATTGACTCGCTAGTAATCATTTCATGTACCATGCCCATTAATCTAGCTGAATTTCGTTCTCCTTGATCAATGGCCGCCTTAGCAGCATTCAGGCTTTTATATAGCACGACCGCTTGCTGTCTTTCTTCAGGTAAGAGATAGACGTTACGAGAGCTCTTCGCAAGGCCATCCTTTTCACGAACAATATCTACTGCTATAAGCTCAATCGGGAAATTCAAATCAGAAATTAACCCTTCTATAACAGCCACTTGCTGAGCGTCCTTTTTCCCAAAATAAGCTCTTGTTGGCAATATGATATGAAATAGTTTGCTAACGACTGTTACGACACCATCGAAATGCCCTGGGCGTGATTTCCCGCATAATACGTCGGTACGTTTCTGCACAATCAATTTGATGGATGGTTCGTTTGGATACATTTCTTCTACAGATGGGTAAAAAAGGAAATCAACTTCCTCAGATTCCGCTAAGGCACTGTCACGTTCAAAGTCGCGGGGATAAGTAGAAAAATCTTCATTCGGTCCAAACTGTAATGGATTAACAAAAATACTTAAAACAACAATATCATTGGCTTGTCTTGCTTTATTTATTAGTGTCAAATGACCTTCATGCAGAAATCCCATTGTTGGCACAAAGCCGATGGACTTTCCTAAACTCTTTTGTTTCAATATTTCTGTCTGTATGTCCTTAATCGCTGTAAAAATCTTCATTCCTTGCCTCCATATAGTACCTTGAGTTCCTGTTCCTTCATTGTAAACGTGTGTTTTTCTTCCGGAAATTGTTCAGTTCTTACATCGTCTGTAAAAGCTTGAATCGATTCAACCATAAACGGATTGACAGAATGATATTGTTTCACGAATTTAGGTACCCGTTCTACTCCATAGCCTAAAATATCATGATAAACAAGAACTTGGCCATCTACAGCTACTCCCGCTCCGATTCCAATGACAGGAATAGATACACTTTTTGCAACTTCCTCAGCAAGCTGCTTCGGTACACACTCAAGAACAACAGCAAAAGAACCAGCCTCTTCACATTTTTTAGCATCTTTCAGTAATTTTTTTGCAGCAAGGGCATCTTTGCCTTGGACCTTATATCCACCCAAGACGCCAACTGATTGCGGCGTTAAGCCAAGATGGGCACAAACAGGAATACCTGCTTTTGTCAGTGCTGTTATTTTTTCAATCACTTCATCCGCACCTTCAAGCTTGACCGCATGCGCCCCCGTTTCTTGAATGAGCCTGCCGGCATTTTGTAATGTATCTTTAACTGATAAATGGTAGGTCAAAAAAGGCATATCAGCGACAATAAATGTATCTTTTGCTCCACGTTTAACAGCTTTCGTGTGATGAATCATGTCTTCTAGCGTCACTGGAATGGTGGAATCGTAACCTAATACAACCATTCCAAGAGAGTCGCCGACTAAAATAACATCCACTCCCCCCTGTTCTGCTTGTTTGGCAGAAGGATAATCGTAGGCCGTTAACATGACAATCTTTTCATTTCTTTCCTTCATTTTCAAAAAATCTGTTGTTTGCTTCATCTTTTTCCCTCCTTTTAATATGGGAGAGGGGATAAAACGAATTCTAAGAGCAAATAAAAAGACCCTTCTGATGGCAGAGGATCTAATGTTACCCTTGTACGTGTTCCATCCCTCTGTCCCGGTCCGTAAAACGGATCTAGGCAGAAACCTTTTTTATTATTATGGCAAAGCGGTGCAGTTCCTAGGGATACTGCCCAATGAAATTATCATACAAAAAGTACAAGCTTCTTGCAAGAATTAATAATCTTACCGACACGGTTTATAATTCGATATCAGCTGAATAAACATGGTGGATCACACCAGATTGGTCCTCTATTTTCAAAACACCTTCATCTGTGATTCCTAGTGCTGTTCCTTCAATTACATTTGTTAACGTTCTGGCTTTAAGAACTTTGCCGATACTGACGGCATAGCCTTCCCATAGAAGCTTAATCGGAAAAAAACCCTTTTCTAAATATAGCGAATACAATTTTTCGAAATGTTTGAAAATACTTCTGATTAGAGCTGCACGAGAAATTGTCTCCCCTTTTTCAATCGACAGTGAACTGGCAATTTCCTGAAGTTCAATTGGAAACTCCTCTTTCCGTTGGTTGACATTAATGCCCATACCAATAATAATGGAATGGATTCTGTCCGCTTCTGCTTGCAGTTCTGTTAAAATTCCGGTAACCTTTTTTCCATTCAGTAAAATATCATTCGGCCATTTAATGACTGGATGAAGGCCGGTTATCTCTTCCATCGCCTGAACTATGGCAACAGCAGTTAAAAGGGTCAATTGTGGGGCATTATGAAGCGGTATATTCGGTCTAAGAATCAAGCTCATCCAAATCCCTGTATATTTTGGTGAATGCCATTTTCTGCTCATTCGTCCTTTCCCAGACCTTTGTTCCTCCGCAATAATAACGGTTCCTTCTGGTACATCCTCAGACGCGAAGTGATGGGCAAGTTTTTGTGTTGATTCAACACTTTCTTCATAGTGGATATTCCTGCCAATAAGTTCCGTTGTTAAGCCAAGTCTAATTTCATCTGCAGTTATTTTTTCCGGTGTTTTAAGAATACGATAGCCTTTATTTCTAACTGCTTCTAATTCAAAGCCTTCTTTCCTTAATTCCTCGATATGTTTCCAAACAGCTGTCCTTGAGCAGCCAATTAAATCAGCGAGATGCTGCCCTGATAAATAGACATCACCAGCATTGGTAAAAGCATCGAGCAATTCTTTCCTTATTTCGGACTGCACGCCATTAGCCACTCCTTAATCTTTTGTTTATTATTCTCCAATTTTCCTTCTACTATCGCTCTTTCTATTTTCAATAACGTGTCTTTCAGCCAAGGACCGCCACTTTTATTTAGCCATTTCATCAAATCGTTTCCTGTGACATTCATGTCAGAGAGATACTTGATTGGCAATTTCTCGTACAAGTTTAACCAGTGCTTAATTGAATCCGATTCTTTTATCCTGGTAATAACCAAATACAGCTTTTCAGCGGATAAGATGTTGTCATAACCTGCATTATATAAATCATAAATGGACCATTCTTGCTGAAGTCTTTTTTTCAGAGAAAACAGAGTTTGTTGAATTTCTCTAATTTCTTTTATCGGCATGCGCCAATCTCTTAAAAATGTTTCGATTGATTTTTCTTTTATATCGATACCAAAGAGCAACAGCGACCACATTTCTTTTTTATTAAGACTTTCGTACTGAAAGTTCTGTAATTGTTCTAACTCCTGTTTATAGTTATTCAAACCGGGTAGATAGAGAAATAAATTAGTATCTAGGATCATCTTTAAGGCTATTCTTCGATTATTGCCAATAAGAAGTTTTTCAAACTCTACTTTTTTTCTTTCAACAGCAATATTTTCAAGTAAATCAATATGATTGGTTAATGCCGTTTGCGTATCATTTTCGATGGAAAAAGAGAGCTGGCTTACAAAACGAACCGCTCTCATCATTCTTAACGCATCTTCACCGAAACGATCCTCCGCCCTGCCAACTGTTTGAATCAATTTATCCTTTATTGCTAATTGCCCATTAAAAGGGTCAATAAGTTTTCCATTTTTGTCCATCGCAATTGCATTCATCGAAAAATCTCTGCGCTTAAGGTCGTCTTTAAGATTACGAATAAAGGCAACTTCTTTTGGCCTTCTATAATCCTGATATTCGGCTTCCGTTCTAAATGTAGTAATTTCATACGATTCCTGATTATACAAGACGAGAACCGTTCCATGTTCAATCCCAATATCGACAGTTTTGGAAAATATCTCTTTCACTTCAACTGGAGTCGCTGATGTAGCAATATCCACATCGCTAATTTTCTTTTTTAAAAGGTAGTCTCTGACCGACCCGCCTACAAAATAGGCTTCAAAGCCAGCATCCTCTAATCTTTCTAAAACGGGAAGGGCTGATAAAAATGGTTCTATCATCATACTTCACCTAGATTCATTAACTTAAAATATATTTGTTCATATTGTTCAACAATTTTATCTGCTTTGAATTTTGTTCTAACCGTTTCCACTGATAGCGCAGAAAATTGTTGATGAGTATGTTGATTATTTAACAGAGCAATTGCTTTATTTGAAATATCTTCTATGTCTCCTACTTCACAAATAAAACCTGTTTCTCCATGCAAAATAACTTCTGGTATTCCGCCAACATTTGTCCCAATACAAGGTACTCCACACGCCATTGCCTCTAAAGCCACTAGACCAAAGCTTTCCTTTTCCGAAAGTAACAGCATCAAATCACTAATGGAATACAATTCCTCAAGGTTCTCTTGCTTTCCAAGGAATATGACCTGATCCTCTATGGAGAGTTGTCTTACTAGTTTACAAACTAAGGTTATTTCAGGTCCGTCACCCACTAATAACAACTTTGCCGGCATAGTGGCAGAAATTTTCGCAAAGGTTTTCACCACATCCTGGACCCGTTTAACGGATCGGAAATTTGAAACATGGATAACTACTTTCTCATCATCTTTAATCTCAAATTCCGCCTTTAAAGAACGGCCATCCCTTTTATGGTAGATTCGGTCGTCAATAAAATTATAAACAGTTTCAATTTGTTTATCAGGATTGATTAGCTCATAGGTTTGATTGACTAATGCATTTGAAACAGCCGTGACAATATCGGATTTTTCAATGCCGAATTTAATTGCGTCTGTTAGTGATGGATCATATCCTAAAACCGTTATATCGGTACCGTGTAAAGTCGTGACTATTTTTATATCCCTATGGCTCATTTGTTTCGCTAATATTGCACATACCGCGTGAGGAATCGCGTAATGGACATGGAGAATATCTAATTTTTCCCGATTTGCTACCTCTGCCATTTTACTTGCCAGTGCAATGTCATAAGGAGGGTACTGAAAAACAGAATATTGATTCACTTCGACCTGATGGTAATAGATGTTATGATACATTTTATTAAGCCTAAAGGGAATGCTTGAAGAGATAAAATGAATTTCATGCCCCTTTTCCGCCAGCATTTTCCCTAACTCTGTTGCTACTACACCAGATCCACCCACGGTTGGATAGCAGGTAATCCCAATTTTTAGTTTCCGCATAGTTAGTCTCCCATCAAATCTCGCTTCAAAAGGATTGGTACTTTTGTTTTGAAGCCTTCTGCATAAGTAACGCCAACCAATTTACCAAACATTCTTTCCCTGGCTTCGACTGTTTCAATATAGCCATTGACAAGCGGTGTATCAACGCTATCGTCTGTTTGTTCAAATTGGCTTTTGTAGGCACGTAACGCTGCCAGCTTTTTGTCCATAAATAAGGTAATATCGGTGGTGAAATCTGGTTTGTGGAAACCATTAATCATATAAAAAAACAATTTTTCTACTCGATGGGGTTCGTTACCTTCTTCTGTTTGATATTTTTTTATTCCCGCAGAAAAAACCGCCTCCTCAACAAGACGGGCACAGTTCCCATGATCAGGATGGCGATCCTCAAAATAGGGGGCAAACACAACCTGTGGCTTATAGATTCGAATGATGCCGGCAATCTTTCTTATGAATTCATCATTTAAAAATAACCCTCTATCAGGTAGTGCTAGAGAAGTCCGAAAAGAGACTCCTAAAATTTCAGCAGCATGCCTCGCTTCTGCTTTCCTTAATGGTACATTTCCATTGGAGGAAAGGTCAGCATCTGTTAAATCACAAATGCCGATCCGTTTTCCTTCTGAAGCTAGTTTTGCAATTGTACCTGCCATGCCAATTTCCACATCATCGGCATGTGCACCAAATGCAAGAATATGTAAATGTTTATCCTTCATTTCCTTCACCATTCACTTTGACAATATTTCTCCAATCAATTAAGCCAAGTTCTAAACCTCGTATTAATAATTCAGCCGTACCCATATTGGTAGCGAGTGGAACAGCATATACATCACAAAGTCTTACTAAAGCCGTCACATCCGGTTCATGCGGCTGAGCTGTTAGCGGATCGCGGAAAAAGAAAATCGCATCCATTTGATTTTTCGCAATCTTGGCACCAATTTGTTGGTCACCACCAAGTGGACCGGATTGGAAGCGAGTAACGGTTAACCCCGTTGCTTCATTAATACGTAAGCCAGTTGTTCCAGTTGCAAAAAGTGTATGTTTCTTAAATATTTCCTGATAGGCAGTTACAAATTGTACAAGGTCATTTTTCTTTTTATCATGGGCAATCAAAGCAATATTCATAATTTGGCTCCTAATCTAAAATATTTTCAAGTCCGTAAACAAAATTATTTTGCATCATTACGGTTTCGACTGCTATTTTTACACCTGACATAAAGGAGGCACGATTGTAGGAATCATGACGAATTGTTAATGTTTGCCCATCTGAGCCAAATAAAACCTGCTGATGGGCGATGAGTCCTGGCAAACGAACAGAATGAATATGCATTCCATCATAATCAGCCCCTCTTGCACCGTCTATTGTTTCTTTTTCATTTGGATGACCCTGTTTTTTTGTTTCTCGTACATCTGAGATCAGCTCAGCTGTTTTTACTGCCGTTCCGGACGGGGCATCCAGTTTTTGGTCATGATGCATTTCGATAATTTCTACATCATAAAAATATTTTGCTGCAAGCTGCGAAAATTTCATCATCAGTACCGCCCCAATAGCAAAGTTAGGTGCAATGATACAACCTAATTCTTTTTCATAACTAAGACGTTCCAACTCAGCTAAATTTTCTTTCGTAAAGCCTGTCGTTCCTACAACTGGGCGAACATTATGTTCGAGCGCTGCTTTAGCGTGGTACATTCCTACTTCAGGTGTCGTTAAATCTATTAATACATCTGCTTCTTCCTCTTGAAGGCAATTTTCAATATTAGTATAAATAGGCACATTCGAAATAGTTTGAAACCCTGCTACATCACTTAACATCATTCCACCATATTTATGATCAAGGACAGCTACAAGCTTAAATTGTTCTGTCGTGGTTACTAGCTTTACCGCTTCACTGCCCATCCGTCCCCTTGGCCCGGCAATGATAATTTTAATCTCACTCATTATCTTCACTCCTGCTCAATTCTTGTCCAACGGTCTTTGTCCCTCGTATTAAATTTATTCATGACATAATCATGAGCTTCTTCCAAATCAATGTTTAAGGCATTTGCCATGCAAATCAGTACAAACAGAAGATCTCCAAGTTCTTCTTCAATGGCCTTCTCTGTTTCGCTAGATTTCTTAGGCTTCTCACCATAATAATGGTTTACTTCCCTAGCTAATTCCCCTAGTTCCTCAGTTAATCTTGCAAGCATTGCTAACGGACTGAAATATCCTTCTTTAAATTGACTTATGTATGTATCTACTTCAGCCTGCAGTTCCTTTATCGACTTCTGTACAGCCATTTTCAATTCACCTCTCCTTCTCCCTATGACCAATTTGACTTTAGTAATGTTTTTATTCATGTTTATGTTAGCTAAATTAGCGCTGATTTACAAATGTTTTCGTTTCTATCTCTTCTTTTTCTAATCTCATTGCCCTAACGATATTAATTCGCTATAATAAATACCGCCATAGGAGAGCAATATTGGGAAGAGGAGGAATGTTAATGATTTTTGGCCTAAAAGTAAAGAACATTCTGTTTATCCTATTAGGTGCAGCCATTATGTCGTTTGGTCTAGTCAATTTTAATATGCAGAATAAACTAGCCGAAGGAGGGTTCACAGGAATTACATTGATTTTTTATTTCTTGATCAACTGGGATCCTTCTTATACAAACCTGCTACTTAATATTCCACTATTTTTTATAGGATGGAAAATATTAGGAAGAAACGCTTTCTTATATACAATTTTCGGAACTGTCGGGGTCTCGATTTTTTTATGGATTTTTCAGCGTTTCCCGATAGACATGCCGCTTCAAAGTGATTTAACCTTAGCCGCATTATTTGCTGGTGTATTCACTGGCATAGGCTTAGGGATTATCTTCCGTTTTGGAGGGACAACAGGTGGAGTAGATATAATTGCAAGACTTGTCCAAAAATATGTAGGTTGGAATATGGGAAAAACAATGTTCATATTTGATGCAGTTGTTATTGCACTTTCATTGTTTACATATCTGAATTATAAAGAAGCTATGTATACACTTGTGGCTGTTTTCGTCGGAGCTAGAGTGATTGATTTCATGCAGGAAGGTGCATATTCTGCCCGGGGTGCAATGATTATTTCTGAGAAAAATGAACAGATAGCAAAAAAAATTATGGATGACATGGAACGCGGAGTAACAGCTCTAAGAGGATATGGTTCATACACAAAAAGTGAGCGTGAAGTTTTATATTGCGTTGTCGCCAAAAACGAAATTATGCGCTTAAAAAATTTAATAACCTCTGTAGACCCTCATGCATTTATTTCGATTTCCATTGTTCATGATGTTCATGGAGAAGGCTTCACACTTGACGAAAATAAAATGCCTATAGGGTAGAAAAGCGTAAGGCGCCTGGAGATGGACATTTCTCGAAGTCCAATGTAATAAATCCTTATACTATAAGAAAAGCAATGTCCATTGGCGGACATTGCTTTTCTTACTTTAATCATCATTTCTATTCATTCCCGTAAACATTAGGACAAACCTTAATAATTCTAAAACTGCTACTGCGGTCGCAGCAACATACGTAAGGGCAGCAGCATTTAAAACCTTTCTAGCTTCTCTATCTTCTCTATTACCGACTAATCCCAAGGAAACAATTTGATCCATCGCCCGATTCGATGCATTAAGTTCAACTGGCAGCGTGATAATTTGAAAAAGGACAGCAGCAGCCATAAAAATAATTCCTAGTAACAGCATTCCACTCAAATGAGCAAACATCCCAATCATTATAAAAACCCATGAAAGATTTGAACCAATATTAGCTACCGGAACTAAAGCATGACGGAATCGTAAGAAACTGTAGTCCTCTGAATCCTGGATGGCATGTCCGCATTCATGGGCAGCTACAGCTGCAGCGGCAATCGAATGCCCGTGAAAATTTTCAGGTGACAATTTAACCGTCTTGGTTCTTGGATCATAGTGGTCACTTAAAAAGCCACGACCCTCTTCGACGCTAACATGGGAGAGGCCATTAGCATTTAGCATTTTCCTTGCTACCTCCGAACCTCTAAGAGAGGCTGATGATGCTACCCGAGAATATCGAGCAAAGGTATTTTTCACTTTCATTTGTGCCCATAGAGGGATTAATACGATCATTGCAAAATAAATAAGGTAAACCATGTGAATCCTCCTAATCAGCTCATGATGTTATTCATTTTAGTAAAGCCAATTAGACTAGTCAATCTTTTTGATCTCTGGATCGATCTTTTCTCATCGCTTTGTCACCTTGGTACTTGCGCCAGCCAACATAGGATAATGTCATGATAATAATACTCCCAGTAGAGATGATAACCCACCATATGGAAGGGTCCGCTTGGTCCTCTTCCATATTTGCAAAAAGATTTTTTAAATCAGTATCCAGGGCATCAAGTTCCTGTTGGCTTTTTGAGTCTTTAACAATTTGGGAACGATACTCATTAATAAAGTCAATTCGAGCATCTAATCTCTGAATATTTTCTACAGGAACATCAATTTTCATACTTGGATAAATGACATTATATAAAGATAAAAAAGTATTGAAGTTGCTATGAAAATGGGGCGTATCACCATTAATGGCTGCATCCTTTGCCTGATGAAAGGCAGTCATGATTTGATCTTCCATTTCTGTCCATAAGGGTTGATGATTTGTTGCAATTGCATCAATAACAAGACGGAATTTAGTTAATTTATTGATTCTTTCTTCATATTTCATTGTAGGGCTCACTGCTGCTTCCATCGCCTCATCATGTGAGGTGTGAACAATTCTGACTTCGTCCAAGGTTAAGGGCTTTTCATTTCCAGTAATGCTCGTGAACTGGTCAGAAAAATAATCAAGCATTTTTTTAGCATCTTCATATCTATGAAACTTCACCATTTGGAGAGCTTCATCTGAAATATCATCTAGCCTTTCCATGGGAGATGGCTGTTCGGCGAAGGCAGGTATGGGAGTAAGCATAATGATAATTGCAAATAATAGAAACCATTTGATTTTCAATCCTTGTCCCCCCTTTCATTACTAATAAAATGTATGTAGGATAGGACAAGGTTAGACCATCATTTAGAGAAACATGATTATTTAATTTCTAATTTAAACCTATTAGAACGAATTGAAAAATAATAAGCAAGACCAATTGAAAGAATTGAAAGCCAGAAGGTAAAATAGCCAATTTGTGGTATATAGCGATCAAGCATATGATAACTAGGTAACATGAAGAAAACATAATCAATGACATCATTATGCAACGTCCAAATAGCCGTTACAATTAAATGCCACCATTTAAAACGGTAAAATGGGGCATACAATAATCCTTGGACCGCCATAGCAAAATGAGAGAATATTAACATATAGCTGATCCAATCCAATTCTCCTTTGACAAAATAGACAAGAATATTCATGACAACGGCCCAAATCCCATATTTAAATAGCGTTACAATCGCGAGAGCTTCGATTAATGGCCAGTTTTTCTTCAATAAAAATGCAATCAAGACAAAAACAAAAAATAAACTAGCAGTAGGACTATCAGGAACAAAAATAAGGAATTTAGCTGGTGTCTCTTTTAACTGCGATCCATACCAGTAAAACCCGTAAGCTGTTCCGGCAATATTTACGATAAGTAAGAGTATAAGCATAGAACGATTAGCCAAGAGAGGATAAATAAAGCGCACAAAAACTCCCCTTTTCTTCTTCTTTTTAAAAGACTTTATCTTTTCATTATTAAAAGCTGACGTATTCCGTCAGCTTTTAATAATGAAATTATTTCTTTCCAAGACCTGAGATAAATTCAGACAGCTGTTTAAGCTGATCTGCATCACCTTTAAAAATTCCCGCTGGCATCTTACCGCCCTTACCATCTTTTGCAATCTTCGCCACTTCATCGGCTGATAATCCAGTGCCGATTAATGAAGGTGCACCAGGTCCACCTTGAAGATTATCACCATGGCAGGTAATACATGTATTATCACTAGCGATTTTGTAGCCGTCACTTGTCTTATCAATATCTACTTTTGCAACAATTTTACCTTGACGTTCAGCAGCCGCCCAGTCATGAGTTGCAACAGATTGCCAAGTTAAAAATACAATTGAAGCTAATGCCAAAAGCATAAATCCTGTCGCAAGCGGACGCTTCATTGGACGGCGTTCCGGTCCACGATCAAGGAACGGAGCTAATAATAACCCCCCGAATGCGAGTCCCGGTATAATCATTGCACCGATTACTGTATAGGGACCTGAGGCAAATGTATATTTCAGCAATTGATACAAGAACAAGAAATACCAGTCTGGTAATGGAATATAACCTGTATCAGTTGGATCCGCAATTCTTTCAAGCGGAGCCGGATGTGCAACCGTTAAACATAAATAGCCAACTAGAAATACAGCACCTATCATCCATTCTTTCAAAAGGAAATTAGGCCAGAATGCTTCTGTTTTTCCAGGGTATTCTGAATAATCTTTCGGAAGCATCGTCTTCCGTGATTCAGGCGCTAACACACGTGAGTCGCCGACGAACTTCATACCTTTACCGCGATGCATTGAGTAATCCCCCTCCTTTTTCCGTAAAGATTAGAAATAACTTACAGTTTAGAACCGATTTTAAAGCGGTCCTGAAATACCTTGTTTACGAATCATAATGAAGTGCGCTGCCATTAACCCAAATAATACTGCTGGCAAAAAGAACACGTGGATGGCAAAGAAACGGGTCAATGTTTGAGCACCAACAATATGTTCATGACCAGCAAGTAAGACTTTGACATAGGTCCCAATGAACGGTGTAGCCTCCGCAATTTGCAGACCTACTTTTGTTGCGAACAGCGCTTTCATATCCCAAGGTAATAAATAACCGGTAAAACCTAAACCAAGCATGACGAAGAAAATAAGTACTCCGACAATCCAGTTTAACTCACGAGGTTTTTTATAGGCACCTTGGAAAAAGACCCGTAACGTATGTAAGAACATCATGACAAGTACTAAACTTGCACCCCAGTGATGCATTCCACGAACAATTTGTCCAAAAGCAACCTCATTTTGCAGATAATAAACAGATTCCCATGCATTTTTAATATCCGGCACATAGTACATGGTTAAAAACATACCGGAAAGAATTTGAATGACTGTAACGAAGAATGTCAGACCGCCAAAGCAATATACAAACGCTGAAAAGTGATGCGCTGGGTTTACATGCTCAGGTACTTCATGGTCTGCGATATCGCGCCACAAAGGCGTAATATCTAAACGTTCATCTACCCAATCGTAAATTTTGTTTAACAATGATTACGCCCCCTTCCGTGGTTTTGCTTTACCTAAATAAAGGTAACCATCCTTTTCCTTAAATGGATATTCATCAAGCGGTGCTAGTGGCGGTGTACCTTTAATGTTTGTTCCATCCTTTGTATAACGGCCATAATGGCATGGACAGAAGAATTGGTTTGGATGTTCCTTATCGGTATTCCAGTTAACTGTACAACCTAAATGCTTACAAACAGGTGACAGAGCAACAATTTTATCTGTCTTATCATCACGATAAACCCAAGCCGTACTGGTAACCTCAGACTCATACCATGCATCCTTTTGCTTGAAGGTAAAGTCAACCCGAACCGGTTCAGCCGTTAACTCAGAAACCTTTTGCTTTGTTGCAATAAAATCTCCGCCCGCCTCAGCCTTTAAAACTGGATCCACAGCAAAACGCACCATTGGCATTAACATTCCGGCTGCCATAAAGCCGCCTACACCTGTTAAAGTGTAACTTAAGAATTGACGTCTTGAAACACGCTCTTTACTCATGCTTATCCCCCCCTCTATTCACGAAGTTAAGTCCAGCGGACATTAATAAAACACATATAAAACTAGGACATAACAATGATATATCAATCTTCAAGCAAGGTCAATATCATACTATTTTAAAAACAAGTAATAGGGATAGTTTTACCCATTTTCATGCCATTTTTGCGTAAAGAGAATTAAAAGTTGTTTAACTTGACTATCAATCATCTCCATTTTTTGCGAATCACTCATATTCTCAAGTGGAAGTGATGGAAGCCAAATTAACGAACCGTCTACCTCATTTTCATGTGTCCTCCATTCGATTTCAGTTGTTATGTAAAATATGTGTTTAAACTCACTGTTTACAATGTTTTCTTCCCAAATCTGTAAATCGCCTAATACTTTTTCAGTTTTTTCAACTTTTAAGTAAGTAAACGGAGGAAATAATAAAAGTCTTCCCGTAAATTGTCTTTCTAAATGACTTGTTAATAGTGTGATAAATTCTGCCATGGCAGCTGATTGCTTCATATCACCTCCTACTGAAACCGAATAAATCGGTATTACAGCCGTGTCCACATACTCCTTAGCATTCAAGTAAGTCTCAACATCTTGAGGTATCCATTTCATTTTTCCACCAACCTTTTGCATTCACTATTCCTATCATATCATTATCTCCCAAAACAATAAAAGATAAATAAGAATTTTAATAATATTCTCCCTTGCTTTATAAAGGTGGTGTGAAAAGAGACGAACTTCAGTTAATTCGTCTTGAAAATGGATACTTTTCGTTAAATTTGGATAAGGTCATTTATAAATGGGTGCTCTGTCCCTTGTTCAAAGCAAAAGGAAGTCTGCTTAACGCATACTTCCTTTTTGTTCAGTCGTCTTTAGTTTATTTAATTTTTCTGTCAACAGTTGAAACGCCTGTCGATCTTGTTTATCAAGCGCTTCATCGATTAATTGAAGCAGCTTTTCACGTTGAAAGCGTTCAATACTGTTTTGTAGTAATTGTTCTGCTATAACCCCATCCTTTTCATTTACCTGCAGATGCTTCGGAACGAATGGATTTTCCTCAAGAACAAAAACATACTGGTGTGCCTGATTAGCGGCATGAAAGTTTAATTGAATAAAAATATCCTCTTCCCGATTTAAGCGGATATCATGAAAAGATTTTTCAGCATCAGTTGTCATTACATTTTCTTTATAAAAACGAAATGGCACTTTATCCACACAATGTGTCGACATAATCAAACCACGGGGACAATATTGTGCTTGCTCCACAAAATGAACTTTTTCCATAAGTTGATCGTGGCTCATTAAATAATTAAGAATCCAAACACATTCTCTTCTCTTTAATTGATAATGATTTAAAAACCAGCGAATAAAGTCCTTCTTCTCGTTGACAGAAACAGGGGTTGCCATGATAGTTTCCCTCCTCTGCATTATCAGCTTATTTAATCTTTCAAGTCGGTAAGACGTTCGAGCAAATCTAAATACTCATCGTTTGTTGGATCGTCAATAATCAGTTGTTTAAAAATTTCGGCAGCTCGGTCGGTTTTTCCTTCTTCAATTAGAAAATATCCGTAATCATGCAAAAATGCCTCATTATTCTTAAAAAAAGTATATGCACTTTCATATTTGTCTAATGCGTATGAAAATTCTTCTAATCTTTGAAAGCTTAAGGCAGAATCCCATAAAAACTGTGGTTCTTCATCTTCCGTAATATCCAGCTGCGATATTAAATCAATGACATCCTCATATCTCTCCTGCTGGAAAAAGAGCTTATTTAAAGTGATCGCTGCTTCTGCAAATCCCGGATCTACGGCAAGGGCTTCCCGGAAATACTGTTCCGCTTCCGTTTCTTTTCCAAGCTTTAATGCCATTTTCCCACCGTAGAAGAATAATTCTTTATTAAATTCATCTTGTTTTATGCCTTCTTTAATCGAGTGTAAACTATTTTCAAGTTCATCTTCCCGTTCATAGGCCTTGGCAATGTGTAAATAGAGTGAATGGTATTCTGGGTCAAGCTCTTTTAATTCATTGAACTTTTCAATGGCAGTTCGATTATAGCCTGCCTGAAGCGCTGTAAAAGCATAGCCAAAAAGCGTGTTGATCTCTAATTTTTCAGCGAGGGCTTTTTCATAATAGATCAGCGCTTCCTCAAAAGCTCCTGAAGCACTTAACAAGTCAGCCATCCGCCCGTGAATATTTACACCTGCCATTTCATTTTCTTCCCTTAAAACCACTTCATATGCATTCATTGCCTTAGCTATTTCACCTTGTTCGCTGAAAAGCTCCCCTAAAGCAAAATCAATAATGACTTCATCCGGCAATATTTCTTTTGCCTTCAAAAGCTTCCTTTCACAAACTTCATAAAGACCTTGGAGTTGATAAAGGTCAGCGAGCAGCAGTAAAGACTGGCCAAAATTTGCATCCTGTTCTGAAATTCTTTCAAGGACAAGAATGGCTTCTTCTTCTTCCCCTGCCTCCACTAATATTTCACCTAATAAGACAAGAAGCTCGCCCTCTTCAGGGTATATTTCTAATAGGTTATCCACCAAAACCTTAGCTTCATCTAAAAATCCAAATTGGTACAATTCTTCTCCAAGGAGAAACATTTCTTCATGATTGCCGCTTTTTAATACAACATTATATTCATTAATGGCTTCTTTATGTTGGCCATTTTCTAACATGTTAATAATCTTATTTACCCTATCCATTGGCTCTTACCTCTTCCCGACCTTGATTTACAAAGAAAAATATGATGGGGTTCGGACCTCAACATTTTTTCCAAATCCAGGTTTAAATAAAACCTGATTCCCTGAACGTACAATTTTTCCTTTGTGAACTGTAACTACAAGTCTATCACCATGATAATGAAATAATTTCACTTCATCAACATTATTGATTTCTCTTCCTTTTACATATAGATTATAGCTTAATTCAGCACCCTGCATGAGACTTGCTTTTTGAGGAAATAAACCAACTTTATTTAATACAGTAACAGGCAATGGCTGTTTTTCTTCAATTTCCTCATAAATAGCAGGAATTTTTTCTTTTACCATGATACCTTTCCATTTCGACAAAACGTCCCTCGCTTCCTTCTTCTGCGAAAAAGAAATTAAGGGAATTAAGGGACAATTGTAGGGGAATAGTGCTTCTCTTATCCATCCCCACGGTATTTTCTCCAGCTCTCCCTGGTTATCCAATTCAACAAATATCGCAGGAATTTTTTCCTTCTTACAACTTCTTATTAACGATGGTGTAAGGAGGCGGACCGGGATTTTCACAGCAATGACAAAGTCAATTGGACTGCTTATTAAAGCTGTTTTCATTTCACTGATTTTTTCAGTTAACTTATTTTCATAGGAAACATCAACATAAGTGAATAAGGTGGTGCAACCTTTCAACAAAAAATGTTCAATCAAATATTTTTTCAATTCTGGAAAAGACTCGTTAAGCGGAATTTTCGAATTAAAAAGGACATATGTCGGGGTCATGATAAATGGGTCAACATTCATTTTCATTAGCCTGTAATGATTAAAACATGATTCAATCCTTGCTATCCTGTCTTCGTCTATTAATAGGGAACATGCTGTTAGCTGCTTGTTTTTAAGGATATTGGCATATTCAATGATATACATTCCTATCACCCAATTCTCGTCTTTAAGACAAGCTATGCAATAAATCATAAAACTATGACTTTGAATTCATTTATAAAAAGGAAAAGCTGCAATGGAATGCAGCTTTTAGCGAATAAGGCTATTTAAATGGGTAAAGAAATTTGGATATGAAACAGAGATGGCTTCAGGTTTTTCAAGACAGATCTCTCCGTCAGAAAGCAGTGCAGCGATTGCCAACATCATCCCAATCCTGTGGTCGCCTTGACTAGAAACGGTACCACCATGAAGCGTAGATTTTCCGTAGATAATCATCCCATCTTCAGTGGCATCAATCCTTGCCCCTAATTTTCTTAGTTCATGAACAACGGAATCAATTCGATTTGTTTCCTTTACCTTTAATTCTTCTGCATCTCTAATAATTGTTTTTCCCTCAGCTTGGGTTGCCAGTAAGGCAATGATTGGGATTTCATCTATGAGTTTTGGGATTAAATCTCCTTCAACGACAGTTCCCTTTAATTCAGAGGTTTTAATAATGAGATCTCCAAATGGTTCAAATGAGTTATCATCCTTTTGAACAATTTGTAAATCAGCACCCATCTGCTTCATTACCTCAATAATCCCTGTTCTGGTTGGGTTCAGTCCTACATTCTTCAAGATGACTTCACTTTCAGGAATAATCGCACCAGCGACAAGAAAAAAAGCAGCTGAGGAGATATCACCAGGTACATGAATCGTGGCTGCTTTCAGCTTTTGTCCACCATTAACGGTAATCATTTGGTTATCCTTGTGAATTTCTCCCCCAAACATACGGATCATTCTTTCTGTATGATCCCGAGTTTCAGCAGGCTCGATTATCGTACTTTCCCCATCCGCTTGCAGCCCTGCTAAGAGTAAAGCTGACTTCACCTGTGCACTAGCAACAGGTAGTTGATAGTTGATCGGTGATAACCTCGTTCCACGAATGGATAGGGGCGTGAAGGCACCGTTATTTCGACCATCAATTTTTGCACCCATTTTAGTCAACGGGATCGTTACCCTAGTCATTGGCCTTTTTCCGATTGATTCATCCCCAACAAGTGATGAGAAATAAGGTATTCCAGCCAGAATCCCCATTAATAAACGAATTGTCGTTCCAGAATTGCCGACATCCAAAACTTCATCAGGTTCTGTTAATCCCTCGAATCCTTTACCTATAATACGAAGCTCATTGTCGCTTTCCTCTATTGTTACCCCAAGCTTTCGAAAACACGATATCGTACTTAAACAATCATCACCTGGAAGGAAATTAGTTACCCTTGTTTCACCATAAGCGATGGAACCAAACATAACGGACCTGTGCGAGATAGATTTATCTCCTGGAATTGTTATTTCACCTAATAAACGATTTATGTTTGTTTTCAGTGTTAATGACGTCATATAATATCACCTTTTATTTAAACTCATTTTAGGAACCGATAGATGTGGAATAACTGGAATAGGTACTAATACAACGTTCGGCTTTATGCCGATCCTCTTCCGTTTGAAAACTTATGACTAAAACTCCATTTATATCTTCTCTTGTTTCGAGAATGCGAATGTTTGTTATGCTAATCTTTTCTTTCGCTAAATACCCAGTTATTTCAGAAATGACACCAGGGTAATCAGGTACATCAACATACAAATCATAAAATGCAGGGATTGCTCCTTTTTCTTTCATTGGCAAACCGTCACGAAATTGCTTTGCCTGGTTAAAATAATTAAAAATTGCTGCACTATTTTCCTTTTCCAATAGTGTTTTAACACCATTCATTTCTTCCTGCCATTGATTTAATAGTTCAATTAATACTTCTCGATTGTGCAGCAAAATATCCTTCCACATTTCCGGGCTGCTTGAGGCAATTCTTGTTATATCCCTAAATCCTCCTGCTGCCAGGCGTGGAATGAGACTTTCTGCTTCTGAAAGCTTTTCTGTTTGTCGGACAATGGAGGCAGCAATGATATGGGGAAAATGGCTGACTATCCCTGTAAGATAGTCATGATTTCCAGGTGTAATTGTCAAAAACTTTGCATTTGTCCCACGTAACCAGTCTTTTAATAATTCAACTTTCTTTTTATCGATATGATCTTCCGGAGTTAACAGATAAAATGCATTTTCAAATAATATTTCTTTTGCAGCGGAAACACCACTTTTATGCGAACCAGCCATTGGGTGACCGCCAATAAAAGTGATTCCCCAATGCTTCAAGCTAGCAGTACTTTCGACAATTCTACTTTTTGTGCTGCCTGTATCGGTTATAATTACCTCTGGATTAAGTGGCAGTTTAGCTAGTAACTGGAGAATCTCTTTCGTCTCGTTTACAGGGGCGGCAATAATGATTAAATTGGCATCGATTACACCCTCATCGATATTTTCGGCAATTTCATCAATGACTCCCAGAATTTTGGCCAACCTAGACTGTTCCTTATTAATATCAAACCCCACAATTATTGCATCTTCATGCTCCTTTTTAATACAAAGAGCTAAAGAGCCCCCAATTAATCCCAATCCAATTACAAAAACTCGGCCTTTCAATTTACATCCCCCTAATAAGAAAAGCGTAAGGCGCCCGTCTATCGGCATATGGACTGGAGCGCTTCGACTGAGATAAAGGAAACACGGAGAGCATAGCGATCCGATGTTGACTTATC
>NZ_DALZYO010000053.1:0-29341 GCF_031988165.1 Neobacillus sp. | reverse complement strand
TAGTATTGCCTTTTTTCACTGAGTTAAAGAAGTTAATTTTCATGGTAGTTTAAGTTCACTCATTCACATTCATATACTTATTTAAAAACATAAGAAATTGTAGATATTATAAGTAGTTTCTTAACACATTAATGCTCCCTATGTCATTTTATTAAAATTCATAGCGCATTGTATGACTCACATCTCTAAATCCCTGCTTTTCATATAAAGCAATAGCACCAATATTTTCAGACAGGACATTCAACTCTAAGTAATCTAAATTTCGATTTTTAGCCCATTTTTTTCCTTCAAATAACAAAGCTGAACCAATTCCTTGATGTTGATATTTGGTTCCAACAATTATATCTGTAATAAAAGCGTATTTATGTTCAACCAAACACGTATAGGATGGTGTGATTAGTTCTTGAATAAGTAAAAAACCAATAATACAGTTATCAATTTCAGCTATTAAAATATCCGAATCCTTTTCATTGATTGTCTTCTTTATAAACTTTACATCTTGCTTTGCAGACTTTATATATTCCGGCTGAAGTTTTGACATTTTTAAAAAAAGCTCTTGATATAATATTTCTATTTGATTAACTTCATCTAGCGTAGCTAACTTTATTTTCATATTGTTCCTCCAAAGATTTTTTACAATCAGATTAGCAACATACACTCGGTTTAAATTATTACATAATTGTAAATATTAAATTTAATATTCAAAATCTGATATTTATTGAGCTAACCTGCCCGTTAGCTTAAGAAGATTTCCCTTTCCTCTTCAAATGTCTCGATACTAATTCTTGAAAAACAATCACAACTGCACCAAGAATTAGAATGAATATTGGTCTTTCACTTCGACTAAAAAAGGTAAAAATAAAAAACGCCCCAATTATCCAAGTTAAAAATGAAACGATAGCTACAATTATCTTTTTCCGTTTCAAGAATATCCCCCCATTTTCACCCTGGCATTTTTACATTACGTAGGTTTAGTCTTTCTGTTTCTAATTGTAATGGTATATCTAATAATAGTGGATTCATTCTTTATCTGTAGTAGGGTAGTATATAAAACGTACAAAACCCATACTACAGGAACCCCCCTCGTTTTATATGATTTTTTACATCTAATACGTATATTTTTACTTTTGTTTTTTATATAACTTTGTTTACAATCGAAGTTCTAAGAAATACTTTCGTAACCATCAATTAGTTTTTTACCAGTGGATCTCAATAAATTTATAATCTTAATTGCTTCATCTTTTTCTACATAAATTTTCTGATTTAACCTAACAGTGGTATCATCAGTGTTTTTTATATATTTGTCATCAACAACACCTGAGTTGTGAGTTAGGATATGTCTCTTATTAAAACAGCGATTAATAAAGATTCTGTCTTCATTAGATATTCCTTTCAAGAAGTCGATATCAAACCATTTACTTAGGCTTTCGTTTGCCTCACTTATCCTTTGAAAACTGATACGACTTATTGCTTCTTTTCTACTTGGAGTGGCAGGAATTCTGAGTAATTCCTTATTGATATCTTTAGCCATAGCCTCAAACTCAGAAACGCAATTTTTTAATACATCTGCCCATTCACTTGATTGTGTCTCTTGTTCTAAGGAAGAATTATTTAAGCGTTTTAACAAACGACTTAGACTCTCATTAAAAACTTCAAATGTATTAAGTTTTCCACAATTAGGACAACAGCCAAATTCACCTAAGATATCATATCTTATCTTACAAGACTTACACTTATTACTTCTTTGTTGTCTTTCTTCAGAATATACAAATGGAGAACTATTGTTAGATAGATTAGCAATAATATTATCCAAATCTATTTCGATATCAGATTTTTCTTGTAAAGCAATTAAGACTGTTTTGATATAAATTTCAATGTATTCTTGTTGAGTTTCTGTTAGGAACGATAATGTGTTGTCAAAGTGAGAACAATAGGGACAATAAATTTCTTCTCCACCTGAATCAGTCCTAAAATATCCTTTACATGCTGGACAAGATTTACCAAAGTATCCTTCCTTATCGGAAAATACATAAATAGGTATTGCTCCTTTAGGCATAGTAGTTGTACCTATACCACCGAATGGAACATATGTTACAGAACCATCTACCAAGGAAAGCCCCAATTGAAATACAGCAGTTGCATGATCTTTTTGGTTTTGAAATCCAATTGAGTTTTCAGAGGGTACTATACTAATTTTCCCACCTGTATGCGGTACTATTTCAAACTGTTTCATTTTTTACCCTCTTTTATATTCATAGTTTATTTACAGCACTTAAGCAGAAATATATCAGAGTATTTGCAAGTTATTAAACTAACGCACCCTTATCTACAGTATGTTTTTTCACCGTATTCATCGTATTTTAAGATTCCAAAAATAGCTGAATTTTAACTTCGTGGAAACATAATATACAGTAATTATTTATAGTATTCAACGTACACAAAGATAGGACTTTACATGGAGGGGTGGGTATGATATGCTCGCATGCCTGATGAAACAACAGCTTCAGCCTTTCAAGACAAATCGTACCCACAGAGGCTCCATGTCAAGTCCTTAACCACTTATCTGGGATACATGTACACAAAGATAAAAGGTGCATTCTATCAATCTTTTTTCGATGATACTGTAGATAAGGTCAGGTTAGTTGAACAGGAAATTCTAATTTTTATTACCTTTGGATAATTCTTCACGTAATTTTTTTATCTCTTCCGTTTGGTCTAAAATATTATTATTCACTTTTCTTAAAGCATCATAAATCGCAAAAATTCCCGCAAATACTAAGAAACCGACCAGTAAATCCATTTTCACACCTACTTCATTTAATATATTAAATTAATAATAACCCAATTTGGGTAATTCTGTAATATCAAATTGGTCTTTGTTAAACTAAACTGCCACTTTCGTTCAATAAGAAAAGCTGCCACAATGACAGCTCACATCTTTACTTTTGCACCCAGTAAGCCATCCATGCAGCAGTGCTGCACCACAGAATATGGAATTTTATTTCGTTCTTCCATGGTAGTTGAACAAGCACATAATCCATTTATATAAGGTAAACACTATATTGAGGTGAATCTAATGCTAATTTTAAAATCTTTTCTAGCATTAAATCTTTTAACAGCCATTCAACCTGCCGAAAACCAAAAAGTTATTTCTCAAACCCCTAAAATCATTAGCTTTTATACTGATTATCCAAAGGATGGAATCTGGGTTCAAATACCAAAAGGAACAAAGAAAATAACATTTAATGTGAAAGCTGATATTACTGAAACCGTCTTGTTTTGGTTAATACCGACTGGTACTCAAACTTGGAATCAAAGAAGACTCATTGGCTATGACATAAAAGAAGACGAGGGTGATAATAAATTTTCTTTAACTTGGATTATTGACCGTCCATTCCTCTTTGACCATTTACATATACAAGCATTAGGCGAAGGGATAGCAAATGATACACTGAACTTATTAATGGAGTGAGTTAGTTTATACTTCTTTAACTAAACTTCCCAGTTAGCACAATAAGAAAACGGGATCGCCGCAGCCATCCCATCTTTAACATAAGCCCCCGTTCGTGAAACCTGATTTTCATTTAATGCTAAAATATGGTCCACACCATCCAGTTTCGTGTGTTTGTATGTAAGTCCAGTTAAATCCTTTATCTACAATATAAATATCTTGTTCATTTATAAGGTCATCAGTATTAAACATAGAGGCATTTTCTAGAAAAAGAGCATAATCCGAGTGTTGATAAAATACATAACAATTATTCTTTGGTTGATTATTGAATGCGGCTTCAGCTTTTTCCTCCTCTAAACAATTCTTCTTCTCATAACTAAACAAGTGCCATAAATAGCCACAATAACCACCCGTATCAAATAGGTAAATTGATTTCTTATCTTTATCACTTAAATGATTAGCAAAAATATTTTCCCAGTGCTTTCGTAAATAAGGTCCCCATTTTGGAATTTCAGTTATCTTTATTTTTTTGGTTTTAAGTCTACCATATAGGTCATTCATTTTTGCCCCTCCCTAAATAAAGTGAAATTCGCCATAATATATGAAAACCCTTCTTCAAGTAAACTGCCAGTTCGTGGTATAAGAAAAAGGCTCCCGCAACAACTCCCGCTGTTCAACTAAAGCTACCCATTAGTTTAAGTTTAAGTTTTCACAAGTAAACAAAACCTATCTTAATGTCTTGGACTCTTCCTATTTGAGAGAGAGCAAACACTCCTAAACGGAAATAGAGAATTCTAATTAATCTTTCTAAAGAATTTTTCAATCCCAATTGCGTTTGGGTCAATAAAAAAATACTTATTCTTCACTTTTATTATTACAAAATGTGTTGTAAAACTTTTCCTCGATACTTCAGAGTATTTGCATATATGTCTCCTTCCGAAATAAGTTACATAGGTGAATGATTCTTCATTTAAGAAAATCCTCCACTTTAAACTTCCAAAAGTAAAAATAAAGATAGAGAAATTAATTAAAATAATAATTAGGTATCCCCACCAAGACGTTACTGTATCATCAACAGTATTGTTAGGAATCACAAACAGAAACGACATAGATATTGAAAAGATTGAGCAACTTATACCAACCCAAAAATTACCTCTAGTAAGTCTAATTTCATTTAAATTGGTTTTATCGAAATTCCCCTTCTTTTCAATAAGTCTTAAAAAAATATTAACATCAATCAATTTCGGGTCTAAAAAAAGCCTCTTTTTATCTGTTTTTAATACGATAATCTCTGTTCCACGCTTGTAATCTATCACATCACTAAATAAAAACTTGTACTCTCTTCCTAAAGCTGTTCTATAAATAAAGTGTTCATTATTAAAAATAATTCCCCAGTTTTTACATGTTATAGAAAATAAGATAGTTAGACAACAAAGAAAAAAAAGAACTATGAATGTACCTAAAGTATCAAAATCGTTAAGTTGCGTTGATACGAGTAAGGCTACTTGTGTTGATAAGAAAATAAGGGTCATTACAATCCCAAACCATATATAGTTTTTAGAGTACTTGAGAGTATGATATCCTTGTTGATTTTTAATATCCTTTGTTCTATCTTTCATAGTATTTTTCTTCATTAAATTTCTCCAATTTTCCTTTATTTATATATATTTATTATAACTGTCATATGGGGATAAGTATTCTTTTTATTGACTTATTTTAGGTAATCCTTATTCAACTAACTGCCATTTTGTTCAATAAGAAAAAGGCCGCCATAATGGCCGGTGGAACTAAAACCACCTTTATATTTGGAATAAAAAAATACAAATTACATAATCTTACATAAAGAGTAGACAAGGGGAGATGTAATTTGCTGAAATTTTTATTAATTACATTCTTAATACTTTTAATAATTACCTTACTCTTCATTGTATGGATAAAAAATAAGCGACAGGTTATTCAAACTTTCTCAATCCAAAATTTTATGGGACATAGTTCTTATGAATTTGATGAAGAACAAAATGAAAAAAAGAAATCTTTAATAGAAACAATTAATGATTTCTTCAAAGATAATGACGATGAGGTAATTGATGACGGGAATGGAGACATAGGTGATGGTGGTGATGGCGATGGAGAATAGGAAACAATCAAGAAAAATTATTAAAAATACTAATTATAGAAAATCCTGTATCGATGATAAATAGTTTATTATCGTTACAGGATTTTTTATTGAACTAACGCCCCCGTTGAACATGAATCAGCTCTGTGAGAGAGTTTCATCAGTCTCATTTATCACCTTTATTTCGGTAAATTTATCTTGAGTATATCATTTTCTTTTATTAATTCTTTCTCAATAAATTGGTAATCTTTTATTATTAAGTCTAAAAAGGAATTTACTTCTAAAGTGTCATATCCACCAAATAGTTTTGTTCTAAATTCCTTCTCCCTTATATGTTCACTATTTAATAATAAGTTTGGATGGATTTGTTTTTTTGTATTTGGTAGCTGTATTACTGAAATTGAATCACGTGATCCCTTGAATTTAGAATAATTTAATAAGATTGTATCTCCTATCTTATTTTCCATAACTAGTTTTATAACGCAGCCTTCAGTTTCTTTAAGAGCAACATCTTCAGTGTTTATAGTCACCAAGGTATAATCCTTCTCGATTTTCTCTGAATAAGCTTTAGATAATTTGGGATATTTGCTTAATATCAATTCTAATATATCAATATTCATAGTACATCCTCCATAATACGGACTTATATTAAACTAACCAATAATTTTAAATGTCTTCAACTAAAATTCTACATTTTGCAATTAAAATCCTTCTTCAGCTAAACTGCTTCGATAGTTCAATACCTTACGTTTCCAATTCAACAATCAAGGCAATAATTCCTCCAATATAACCGAAAAGGAGGATATTATTTTGTTATTATCAAAAACCTGGGAATTATATGAATCGGATAAAAAGATTGAAGGATTCTCCCCTCAGACATTAAAAGCATATAAGCTCCAATCTAAGCTACTTATCCAATACTTTAACGATGTAAATATTGAATTATTGACGACTGATCGGCTGAAAGAATACTTGGCAAAATCAAGCGAACACCTAAAGCCATCAAGTTTGGCTCATCGAATTCGATTTATTAAATCGATATTTCGTTGGTCACACGAGGAAGGGCATATCCCGAAAAATCCAGCTGCGAAAATCAAAGAACCTAAACAAGGAAAACGGATTCCAAAATTTTTAACAGAAAGAGAAATAGAACATTTGAGGGAAGCGTGCATTACGCCAATGGAAAAGGCATTATTTGAATTTATGTTTTCAACGGGTTGTAGAATAGGGGAAATTGTTTCTCTTGATAAAAATTGTATTAATTGGTCGAATCGATCAGCCATTGTCCTTGGAAAGGGTGATAAGGAAAGGGAGGTCTACTTTAATATACGGTGTGAAATATGGCTCAAGCGATACTTAGACCTTCGCCAGGATAAAGACCCAGCAATTTTTGTAACTGAACGGCACCCACATAGAATGAGTATTGGACAAATGAGATATATCATAAAACGAATATCAAGTCGGGCAGGGATCAACAAAGAAATTCATCCACACCAGCTACGCCACAGCTATGCTACACACCTATTGAACAACGGAGCTCCCATTGATGTTATTCAAAGTTTACTGGGACACGAAAAAAGCGAGACCACCAGAATTTATGCTCAGCTAAGTGCAAGCGTTAGAAGAGAATTTTACAGAAAGTATTTTTAAAAATGGATGGCAAAAGGCAACGGATACTTCGCTGCCTTTTCACTATCGCCCCAGTTACTTTAAGTACAATTCTTCACAAAGATTTCTGCTAATTTATATAATTACAGGAATGCTCCCGTTACTTTAATAAGAAAAAGGCGACCATTCTTATTGAATAATCGCCCCCCGTTTGTTTAAGAAGAATAAATCACAAACTATCTTGTCCAATTAATTCTCATTAGGAAAAATCTCAATAAAGTCAAAATTACCGAGGAGTATATTACAACCTTCTAGTGTCTTGCTTGCTAAATAACTGTCAGAAAAGCTACTCCATCTTGTTGCAATGCCACCTAAGAATTTGCTAAGTTGTTCACCAGTCGGGTTTGTTCCATTTAATTCCATCTGGAAACTATCATCGTATTTCCAGTAAGGTTCAAAGTTTGTAACTCCTAATTTTAAATGTACCTTTTCAGCCAAAACTATTAATGCCTTTAAATGTGTTTCCGCTTCAATTTTTGTCTTAGCTTGAATAAAGGCTCTAATAAACATTAATATTCTCCTTTACTACCTGAATAGGGGAACGTCAACTTATACTTATTTAAGTAATGCCCCATTTAGTTTAAGTACATTTTTTCACAAACTTCTTTTTTGGAATGGCTATGATAAGCAATATTGTAATGCTGAACATACATCCCCTATCTGGCCTTCCAAGGGGGGCATTACCTAACTCCTGGTGATATTGAAATGGGTGGAGATTAATCAATTTATCCACTCCTCTACCAATAATTACACACCTTCGCACTTCTTCTTAAATAAGAAAAACTACTTATAATAAAAGTGATATACATAATTTTTGTTTCCTGAAGGAGTACTGAGGGCTATTCTGCCTACAAAGTAACCAAGGTCTTTGGGCAACATAACTGTCTCCAGAAATTCATCCTTCATATCCTTGACAATAATTTTTATTTCATTAGGCCCAAGACTCTTGCCATCTTTAGTATAACCGCCGCTAACTATCCTTCTAACTCCATTGGCAGGGCCACCCTTGAATTCGAGCTCCCCAGAGGGGTTGATATTTTTTATAGTTAGCACAGATTCTTTATTAAATGAAGCCGCTGTTTTTCCTTTCAGTGCTTCTTCCTCTGTTAAAGAGTCACAAGAACTTGGACCTATTTCCGCCTTTTCTTCTTTATTGGAACCCTCTTTACACTGGCCATATTCATATATTTCTAACTGTTGCTCACCTACACGGACAATAGGAATGTAGTTCAAGTGTGCCAAGTCCCTCTCCCTCTCTTTCGCTTCCAACACCTGTTTATAACCTAAAAAAACTACTAATGCTGCTATACCTACTATTACCCCAAACAAAAAATATCTTCTCATAAGTTCCCCCTATATTTTAATTATAGTTACAAATTTTCTGCTAGCTGGCTATAAACCTTCAACAGAATTATTCCACTTGATGAAAAGCTGGTCTTAGCCGTTTTACTTATTGGGGACTTTCTTTCCCATTGGTAACTTATAAATACGAGTATCCATTGAAAAAGTTTCCATTTCTAATTAAAACTAAACTCCCGTTAGCTTTGTTATTGTGTCGGTCTTTTCTTCCTAAAGCATCTTTGTTAGTTTGTCCCAGTTATCAGATCACCAATAAAATAGCCCCAAGTGATAATAATAAAGCAGTACTTCTAAACTTTATGTATAGAAGAAGGCAATAATTCGAGCAGAGGGATAAATTAGAAATTGTCCCAGAAGTGTTCCAATAAGTTTTGTTCCTATTAACATTATTACAAGGGCTTTAACATCTCCATACGGTCGTTTACCCCTAAGTGCTTGATCAGTTATGATTGCAGATTGAGGATCAACCAACAGAGTTAATAAAATTGTTGCTATACCGTTTATCATTCCAGATGAAGCTGACGCAGCCAATCGAAATTTTTCGTCTACAAAGAAAGCTGCATAATAAGCAGCAATTACTCCAATGGTATATATGGCTGTAATGATCGTATTAAGAATTAAAAATCTTTTGGGTATTTCTCGAAATCTTAAACTTAACATCATATTTTTTCTTGGTCTAGTAGTGCTTTTAACTATTCTTTTTATGTTATTAATACTCAAAGCTTCTACTATGATAGAAGGGACTGATCCTCTTACTTCAAGCTTATCTACAGCTTTTGAAAATAACCTTAAAAAGGTGGGGATTAACACAATTCCTACAATAGTACCTATAGTGGCAGATAAAATTACAAGTCTAATATCGGATAAAGGATCTTGATGTTTTAATATACTAATTCCAATTAATCCACCAACTAAAGGAGCTTGGAACATATTTGCTGTCCTAGATACTAAAACGAAAATATTAAATAAAGATATAGAAAGTGCGAATTTCCCGTTTTTTACAGAGTTAAGTCGGACTGAATAAGCCAATGTGTCAATTAAATGTACTATTAATGTCAAAAATGTTAATTCAAGCAATTGCATTGTCATTTCGAATGCCCTCATCTATTCTAATAATTCACCACTATATTATAACAAATTTTTACATTCCATAGACAAATTATTTATCTACTTAAATTTTTGGGTTGCACTTTTACCATGTTAAACATTTTCAAAGTTTAAGTATATTTCTTCACAAACTTACTTAGAGAAATGGTTGGATTAATCCTATAAAATAACTCTTCTCCTTTGGGAGAGAAAACTAAAAATTTAAATAATCAAAAGACAGTCCGATGATAAAATTATGCGATTTATCTTTAATAAAACTTCAGATGGAGGAAAATTAACACCTGCTAAGGATAGGAAATTCCAACAATGTTTCCCAAGTAAATGATATAATCTATCTGGATATAACCCTTATGGGAGATAAAAAAATGAACATTTTTGAGTATTTAGATGAATTACAGGTAGATTTGAGAGAAAAAATCTTGAAGAAATTCAAGAGAAGTATTTTAATATTTGCTCCGAACTAGCTGGAAATGAAAGAGCCAATAAAATTAAGCAAATAGATTTAAATGAATATGTAAATGAGTTAAAAACGGGACTGAAAGAATCTATAAAAATCGCTCAAGAACAAAGTGCCAAAGCAATTTACTTTGAATACGATTTAGATAATAAATGGGTTAGTGCATTTTTTATCTGCGAGGAATAAAGTCCCTTAGAAGAGGAAGATGATGACTGGGCAAGTGATTGGACTGATGACTTTGAAGGTCCTAGTTTAGAATCGTTTGGTGACATTTATGAATTGGACGGATTTGATAGTAATGATGCAGCAATTGGTTCAACCATTTTCTTAGTAACAAGAACAGAAACATCATTCACTCAGGCTTATAAAGGACTATCCGATGAGAGTTCAATAGCTGTGTGTATCGCATTTCACGACCAAGACCCAATCATCAGACTTACAGAATAGTAAAAAAAAGAGCATTGATGGTCAATGCTCTTTTTTATGTGATTTTAGAACAAGAAAAAGCTGCCGAAGCCGCTACCAATCTTGAACTAACGTACCCAATAGTTGAAGAATAATTCGTATGATGGAATTCTTTATGTCAACTTTTCAAGCAAATCAGGTCCTAATAACAACCAAATGTTAGTACACTTTGAATAGCTTATTCAAATAAACATAATAAAATTACTTTATTTCATAGTTTAGCCAAACTTGTTTTTTTGCTCCCATCTTGTCATATAACTTTTGAGCAGCTTCATTATCATGAGCAGTTTCCCAAATCATATGAGAATAATCATTTTCTCTAACGTATGAAAGACAAGTATTAAATAATCTTTCACCAATCTTTTGACCCCGTATATTGGGTGTTACAAACAAATCATATAAAAAAGCCATCCGTTTTACCTCTAGTGTATTAAACGTGAAGTATAATGTAGCAAATCCAACTAATCGGTTTGTTTCCGTCTCGGCAACAAACTGGATACCTTCATAAGGATTTTCATGTAAATGATTAATCAATTTTTTGAGTGAGTCTTCACTTGGACGAGGGCACTTGTAGAAATCAACGATGTACTGGTTCATTAATTCAAAAAGTTGTGGGATATCATCTTTTGTAGCAGTCCTAATATTTACTGTTTCCATTTTTATTTCTCCTCCCAATTTTATTCAATAATAGGTAAAGCAACTTTCATGCCAAAAAAATAACAAACAACATATATATGTATTAATTCGTATTTTTTTAATTAACTTACTTCGTTATTGAATAACAACATTTTGATACTGTTTCAACACGTTAATAACTTTCATAACCGAAAACGTGGATGGAGCGTTTCCAAGGTGTCGCAACAAAATATTTGGACAACTACCTTTTTATATTTAGGTCAATTTTAACCGTATAGATAGTTCAATATGTGAGCGTAGCGACCCTTTACAATGAAGAAGGTGTGTGTAACCTAATTGGGTAGAGGATTAGTTTGTACCCTCTTCCAACCAAAAGAAACACACACCTGCAAGGTTCATTGTCATGGGGACATATTATACATATACAATATGTGTTTTTCCTTTCATAACAATGGTTTGTATTAATAAACCTAAAGATAAATAAATATTGGTTCCGTTGCCTTGAATTGAGCAAAAAAATAGCATTTGATGAACGAGTCAACAAATGCTCTGTGTGTCAAAAGTCAACTCGTACGACTGTTATGGATTTGCGAACGAGTTAAACTAATTTCACGAACAAATTAACAGCAAGCACTATCCCGAAAGAAACAAATCCAGCCATTTTTACGGGGTGACTTTTTTTATATTCATTAAAAGGAGTTACTCTATTTGCGATTTCCCAAAATAACGCAGTTCCTAAAAAAATACTAATTAATCCAATTAAAGGATTATCCATTGAATTATTATGGTTAATGAAGAGTATCCACAAATAGCCTAAAAACGCATTAAAAATTTTAGACAGAACAAAATCCTTATTTTTCATAGCAACTCCCTATTAAATATTCCTAATATAATGAATTTTTATCACATTTTTAACATTTTGGAAGTCTATTTGAAATCTTCTAAAAAACAACAAAGTTTACGAAAACAGCCATTTTATTAAACAATCCTGCTCAGTTACTTCAATAAGAAATTCACATGATTTGTCGACACTGTTGTTCCAGTAATGCACCCGTTACTTGAAGTGTAAATCTTCACAATCTGTTTCGTAAATCAAACAAGCAAAAAGGCGATGCCTTTATTCAAGCATCGCACTCGTAAATTGAATAGAAATTCACTTTTTTTCCATTACTGCAAAATAATTATTTTCACTATCTGCAAAATTAAATACTTTACCTGAAGGCATATTTACAATTTCTCCGACTGTAACGTTCTTGTTTGATAAGTCACTATATAAATTATCGAAATTTTTCGAGAAGAACATTAAAGAAGGTGTTCCAAGATTTATTTCAGGCGACATTTTCGCAATAAATTCCTTATTATGGAGAATAATACTTGTTTCAGCTTCTTTAGTTGGAGCAATTTCAATCCATCTCATGCCTTGACCATTGTCTTCCTCTGAAATTACACTAAACCCTACTTTTTCTGTCCAAAATTCCTTTGCTACATCTTGGTTATTAACATACAACATGATTTGACCTACATTACTAATCATTGATATTTACACTCCTTTATATAATTAATTACAAAACTTAATGATTCTAAACTTTTCTAACGCTAAAATCAGCGTTACGGTAAAGCTACTTCAGTGACTCCACTAGATCATTCAAACGGTCCCAAGTTTCGGTGATGCCCTGCAGCATACCCATGTCCATGACGGTCTTAAGGGCCTCTTCGGACACATATTCAGCACGGTTTATCAGCTTTGTCTTTCCACCCAAATCGATGAATTCCAATGTGATCTCGGTCGACGGCATGGAGTCATTCAAATTGCCTTCGGCATCCGAAAAGTAATCGATGTAGACGATCTTCTCCGGCTCGATAATCTCCTTATAAACCCCTTTGCCCCAGGCTTCCATCCCAAAAAATTGGCCCAGATTCTGATCGACACACTTCATACAGTAGTGCCAAACGCCTCCCGGACGGAAATCGACGGTGCAGACCGGAATCTCCCAGCCCCTCGGCCCCCACCAGCGTTTCAGATGCTCCGGCTCTTTAAACATCTTGAATACGAGATCACGTGGCGCATCGAAAACGCGCTCCAGTACCAGTATCCGATCGTTCTCTACTCTCGATACCATTTCATTGGTTGACATTGTAGTTCCTCCTTGATCATGAAATAATTTTATGATTTTTCCTTGTTCTGCAATTCCTTCAAATAATCATCTAGATTGTCGAATCTTTCTTGCATTACGCTCCGGAAGGACTGTATCCAAGAATCCAGCGCTTGGAAGGGTTCGGGCCGTAGCTTGTAGATGCGGCGGTTAGCTTCAGCCTGCACTTCCACAATCCCGTTGTCGCTTAGCACTTTTAGATGCTTCGAAGTTTGGGGCTGCCTCAATCCCAGCTGGTCGGCAATTTCACCAACGGTCAGGGGACCGTTACGCAAGAGTTCGACGATATTCATACGATTTGGTTCAGACAAAGCGCTCAGCGTCGTCATGTTCACACCCGGAATCTTCCCTGACATGTTGCTCACCTCGTCAAGTGATGGTCTCAGGTTAAAGCACATCTACATCATCACTTGTATTATCGTCATGTTGAATTGATTATATCCAACGAGGAATATTCCTGTCAAGGAATATAAAAAAACTAAAGTGATACCGGATCAGTGCCGAAATCATAGAATCCAATCCTTCATAGGTTGTGTTCTATTCATATCGTCCCGATTGGTACCTTTACTCTACTCAATCCATCCATTTTTGACCAATTTCTCCAATCTCCCATTTTAACTCAGTAAGAACGAAAACGGTTGCGAGTACAATAAAAATCATATTTTACATACCTTATAAACAATAATCTCAGTAATCATTTCCATTTTATGTAAAAACCAGCTTTAATTAAAGTTCCCTAAAACCCTGTGTTTATACGAGGCGACATACAATTTTCCCATAAATTTCTTCTTCCACTATCCTGCCCGTTAGCACAATAAGAAAATGAGCTGCCACCGCAACTCATTATGATCTTGAACTCTTGCACCCCTTTAGTTGAAGAACACATTTTATTTCTTTTTTAATAAAAACCTTGTTGGAGGACCGTAATCCTGTTCAGCTTCGAAATAAGCTAGCGTTCCTGGAATACACAAGACGATAGACGGCATTCCGTAACCAACAGCTTGTTCTAATGCAGTTAATAAGGGCAAATTTTTTCCATCAATTGTTTCATTTGACGATATTGAGTAACAGGACTCCCCAGCACCGTATCTTTTTAATATTTCAGCTATTTCCTCTGAGGTAGAATTAGGCTTGGGGATTTCAATCATAAATTCATTGCAGAGGACTTCAAAATAATTATTATTTAATCTTCCTATAGCATCCCCACGTTTTTTGGCGAAGATAATTCAAACAACACCCTTTGTTGAATCCTTTTGTTGAAGAAAGATTTGACGATGATTTCTTCAATTTCTTTATTCATTCCAACCACATCCTTGACAAAATTTCACAAAAGGGCAATCAAGGTTTAACCAGGTTTTTACTTTTGCTAAGGATGAGATGTCACCTATTCTTCAAATTCTACCATTGCATATGGCAATGAACCTTTTGTTACAAATTTCAGATGTTTTATATCTTCTGGTACAGCGTAGACAATCTCAAATACTCTTGGCTGATCTTGGTAGATTGAATACCAGGAATCTGTTGAAACACCAATTTCTTTGTTATAGACCGATTGTCCATCAATAGAATATTGATATTCTACTCCGTTCTCATCTATTAGTACTAAATCCTTCATCTCTACAGCAACTGCTCCTGATATATGGCTCGTTAGCACTACTCGAATTACTTTAAATACACCATTTGGAATTTCAGCTGGAATTGAGGATTGTCCCTCTTTAAATAAGTCTCTTGTTTCGACATTTTCTAATTTCACTTCCCAATCTTCACTAATGCTTACTGTTTTATCGTTACAACCAATCAAGAAAACAAACATTGAAACGGCTATTATTGCGACACACGCAACTTTTTTGCTAAAAAAATTCCCTTTAGAAGATATAAAGTCTTCTTTTTTCCTAATTTTCACTTTCCATTCCCCCGTATTTTTTCTCTAATCGTTTTAAGAAAGGAACATTTTTTCTGATGTTATAAGATACCCTAATAAGGTTCTCCTTCAATTGTTGATCTAACTATCCTCCCCGTTTGTTCAATAGTTCTACAAAAAAGAGCGTTAATCCTTTTTGGATCAACGCTACCCGTTACTTTAAGTACAATCCTTCACATTGTCCTTGAAAAGTTGTATTTGAATCATTTTAAGGTCCAAAATAGGGTCCGAAAGGATTTTCTGGTGGATATTCCTCTAACTTATCAGCTGTTCTTTCATCTGGTGAAGTCGCCCCAGATTTTTTGTCAAAATAAATGGCTATTCCAGACAATATAATGATAGGTGTAAATATATAAATCCAAATCATCATAGCACCTCCAAACTAACCAACGAATTACTAATATTATATAACAAATTTAACTTTTTTTACAATATTTTCAAACAAAACTGCCCGTTAGCCATACATGAAGCGCATAAATCAGCGCTTCACCACAGAGAATGAAAATGGTTAGGAAGTGTCAATACTGATACTGACCTTAATCCAGTCAACGGTAATCCATAGACTTTTTTAATTATCGCTCTCCTCTTTTTTTTAACGATTGAACAGGGTCTTCTTAAGTATTGTCATTTTTCTTTCTTGAAGAAACTTATTTTCATAGTAGTGGAATAAGAAAAAGGCTGCCGCAGTAACCCCCGCTGTTCAACTAAAGCATCCTTTAGTTGAAGTGCAACCTTTCACAATATATTGTTTATATAGAAAAACCGATGTTCCTAATAGGAAATCGGCTTTTTGGTTATTCGTACTTCATTTACTAGTGTTGTGTAAGATAGACATAAAATCATTGTCCACTATCCAGTTTCAATTCAATTAAATTTTTACTATTCTAACTATTTAAATAGTCAATCATCCCATCAACTATTGAATTTGTTGTGTTTGATTGAAATTCTTCTGAAGTCATTCGTGCTTCATCAGATGAATTTGAAATGTATCCAAGTTCAAGTAAGATTGCTGGACTTGAGTTTTCTCTTAATACATAGTAGTCCCCTAAACTTACACCACGATCTCTTGCATCCAACCCGTTTTTAAAAATATGATCTTGAATTAATGCTGCTAAAGGCTCGTCCGATTTTTTCTTATAATACGTTGTAATCCCCTCAACATCAATCGTAAAAAATGCATCAAAATGGATACTAACAAATAAGTCTGCTTTCTGTTCATCTGCAATTTTTACACGATCTGCAAGTGATATATTTACATCATCATTTCTCGTTAATATAACATTAGCGTCAGTACGTTTCTCTAACTCATTTTGTATATTTTTAGCCATTGTTAATGTTACATCTTTTTCATTTGTTCCATTTTGTCCACTTGCACCTATATCTATTCCACCATGACCTGCATCAATTATAATTGTTTTACCAGTTAATATCTTTTCAGAAGTTGTATTTACTTTATTTCTATTTACAGTTGATTCTTGGGCTGAATGTTCTTTATTTATTATTAGTTCATTCTCTTGAAGGTTCATGATTAAAACTATCATTAAAATTATCATTAAAATTGATATTATCAATAATAAAAAAATTCTTTTCCACTTATCTTTCTTTCGATTCATGAAATTTCCCCCTTAGCTTTATAGTTATCTTGCTGATATTTAATAGTCTAATAGTTGTGAATGAAGACAAAATCAAAATTATATCAAGATGAAATGAAGATTTATCAATTTTAAAGACGTTTTTCCTTCCAAAAATTTAATGAAAAGTGCTCATTTGGGTTATATACCTTAAACGCATATCCATTAGCTCTTAAAAAGAGATAAAGATTAGATGAATAATCAATCAAGATTGATAAAAATTGATAAAAAAGACTAAAATTCTGTCTGTTACTATTCATAAAAACTAAAAGATAATTAATTTGGATATGAAAAAGAGACCATTTTAAAAACGGTCTCCAAGAAATTTCTTATCCTTCTACTCGTTTAAGTAGGTCATTACTCTGTTCTGTATAATATCCGCAACACTTTCCGCAGATTTTTGACCACTAAAATAGCTTTTCAATTCTTCTGAGAGAATCGCTTGAATCTTGTCATTCGATCTCACTTGCGTATTTGCTTCAGTAATCATTTGCTTAAGTGGTTGAAGAGCTTCTTCTGATTCAAGTGTTCCTTTTTGTTTTAACTGCTTACTAACTTCAACAAACTGGCTCCATGTCCAATTATGTTTATCATCTATTTTGACACCAGTTTTCGAAATCGCATCTTGATCTACAAATAAAGCAATCAAGAAAAAACGAGCAGGTAATACATAAAGTCCTCCATTCATTTTGGAATTTTGAATGATATTTATATAATATTGATATTTATCAAATGAAGTATCGATATTAATATAGTCATTTAAGTTGACAAAAGCTTTTTTATCAACAATTCGATCCACAGGTAAACTGCTTTCATTCAAAACAAATAAATCAGCACCTTTTCCTGATAAAACTTCTGTCGATGTCGTTTTAAGATATTTCTCCAATAAAACTGGTGAAAACATATTTTTTATCGTAAATCCTTTTATCTGAATCGTAATGTTGGGATGCTTTTTTTCGTATTCTTTTTTTGCCATTTCAAAGAATGGTGTATTTCCCATTACTGAGATGACTATCGTTTTTTCTCGTCTTTACTTACCTTTTACGATAGATCTCTCTATTCTTTTTTTTACCATTATCATTAGTACTATTTTTTGAATGATTTTGTTCGGTGTTTTTGCTTTCCTTGGTTTGTGTGTTTCCACTACTGCATGCGGACAGACTAAACATTACGATTAAACTCATCATTAAAGGCAATATTTTTTTCATTACTTCATTTCCTATTTCTCTTCGTCATTTAATGTAAGATACCCACCTCAAATAAAGATTAGATGAAATAAAGATTATTAAAAGATTGATAAAATTTTCGGGAACGCTAGCTATAACAAAAAAAATCGCCCTGGTCAAAATGGCGATTAATCAGAAAGAAACTAATGAGCAGTTTTTTCAACTATTTTTATTTAAGGTAAAGTAAAACAGTACGCCATCAGAAGTATTCACGACACCATACTGCGCACCATGTAGTTCCAATATATTTTTTGATATGGCAAGACCTAACCCAGTACTACCTTCTGATCGTTGACGAGACGTATCACCACGATAGAAACGTTCCCAGACTTTATCTAATTGGTCATTTGGAATGTGTGTTCCTTTATTTTCCACACACACTTTCACTTGATCATCATTTATTGTCGTTGAAATATAAATATTTTCATGAACAGGGGTATAACGGATTGCATTTGTTATATAGTTCGTGATAACTTGTTCAATTCGATGTTGATTAGCGAATACTTCAATTGTTGATAAATCTTTATGAACCGTTAGTTCCTTTTTCTCAATTTCTAAAGATAATTGATTACAAACATGATCAATTATTTTATCAATAAAAAAAGGTTCCATTTTCATTTTGTACGTTCCAGACTCGTATTTAGCTAGTTCAAGCATATCGACAATTAATAGATCCATCTTGTCGACTTCTTTTTCCATCGCTTCAAAATAGTAGTCCTTCTTATGACTAGCAACACCGTCTTTCAGTATCGAAATACAGCTTTTCATAATACTTAGAGGTGTCTTTAGTTCATGCGAAACACCTGAGATGAATTCTTTCCTAGTGTTTTCTAATTGTTTTTCTTTCTCAATATCTTGTTGTAGTTGAGTAATATGTGAATGTAGCGTATTTGAAAGCAAATTAATATTCTGTGATAAATCACCAATCTCATCTTTGGAATGATATTCAATTCGTTCTGAAAAATCTAAGTGTGCTATTTTTCTAGTGGTATCGTTTATTCTTAATAATGGTTTTGCGATTTTTATTGAATAGTAAATGGACGCCAAAATTGTAAGAAGTAAAACAAACGCAATCATATAGACAAAATAATCTTTTACCATCCGCACAGCTTCATCTACTGGTTGTAAAGAAGCCATTGAAAAAATATAATTTGTTTCACCATTTTCATCTTTAATCGGATCGATAAACAATTTATATTTGATTCCATTTTGTTCATAATCAAGCGTTTTAAACGTTTCGTATTGGTTTTGTTTATCCATAAATAAATTCGTTTGGAATTCATTAATACGATCCATAAATAAGCTATTACTGTATATGATGCTTGAAACGTCATTACGATCAGGAATGCGTACATTTTGTACTGTTCCTTTTAATTGATGGATTCCCTCATTATATTTTGTGGATAAGTCCAATTTTTCTTTTATAACGTATGGCTCATTATCAACTTGAAAGGAGTTATCAATATTTTTCAACATGGATTGATTGATCCAGTATGAATTACGCTGAACCACATTAAGATAAAGAGGGATTGATATATTATTTTTATCAATCGTTTTAACATCCACTTTATCACCTTTTGAAATAGGTGGAGTATCTTGTAAAAGGTCGTCTTCTTTTAATAAATGATACAAAGGAATCTTTATTATTTCATTTGTATTTTTAATGGTTTCTATCTTAATTTCCACATAAAAATCATTTGCAGTTTTCATATTTCCATTGTGATCAAGCGTTGTAATCCATGTATTTTGAGTACGATAAAAGTCTTGTTCTAATTGCTGGATTGTTTGAACATCACCATTACTTTTTAGGTATTGTTTCTCAAACGATTTGATACTTGATTTCAGTTCATTAACTTTTCGATTTGCATAGTATTGCTTAAAAAAGATTGTTTGACCTATATAAATGGATCCAGTGATTAACAAACACAAAGTTGTTGTTAATAAAAACAGTTTTAAGACAATCCCGAATTTCATACGGTTTCCTCAAACTTATAACCTGTTCGAATAATCGTTGTAATCACTTTTGATTTACCACCTAATTTCGTACGTAAATTCCGAATATGTGTATTGATTGTCCGTTCATCACCATTGTAGTCATAGCCCCAAACCTTTTGCACGAGTTGTTCTCTTGTAATCACAATCCCATGGTTTTGCATTAAATAAGTTAATATTTCAAATTCAGTATGGGTTAAATTGATATTGTTTCCGTCTACTTTGACTGTCCGAGAAGAAAAAGCGACTGAAATACCATTTTTGGTTAATGTTTCGTTTGAAGGCTCATTTATTTTATATCGACTTTCAAGTAATCGTTTAACTCTGGCAAGCAAAATTGGTGGACTATAAGGTTTTGTAACATAGTCATCGGCGCCTAACTCAAACCCAAGCAGTGTATCATCTTCATCAACCCGTGCTGTTAACATGATGATAGGAACATTTGAAGTCTTTCGAATTCTTCTACAAACTGCCCACCCATCAACCTTCGGTAACATAATATCAAGAATAATGAGATGAAAATCTTGTTCTTGAAATAATTCCAATGCTTGTTCACCATCAATCGCTTCAATTACTTCATGACCTTCATTTACTAAATAATCTTTCACAATTTCACGTAAAATCGTTTCATCTTCCACGATTAAGATTTTGTATTGCATGATCTATCCACGCTCGCTTTCTATGCTCTCCCATACTACTATTTTATCCAACATGGAATTTTATTAATTAGTGATGTAACCATTAATCCTTAGCACCTGATAACTGAATTCCTTTGATTAAATATTTTTTTGCAAATCGGATTATCAATAACATTGGTACCATATAGAGAATAGATACAGCGAAACCAATGCCTCTTGTATCTTGTTTGATTTGCGATAAATAAAGTGACAACGGGAATTTTGATGGATCATATTGTTCATATAGTGCTGAATCATATAAATTCTATCATATGAATTATCTCCTGCGATTAGATAGGTTTCACGGAATGCTTTGAAGGAGTTAATAATGCTCTATAAGAGTACAAAAAACATTGTTGATGTTAAGTAAACCAGAGTGATCTGTCTAGTGCCAATATTAAAGAAATGCCGATTAATAGTGGAAAATTGATTACTGTAAACCAAAATGTGTTTGTGGCTGCCTTTAAAAAAGAAGCACTAGCTAACAACTCTATAATTAAAAAGACCAACAAATGAACCACCAACCGCCCCATCTTTAAATGAATAGATAGTACCCATTACAAAAGGGATTAGATAGAAAAGGGAAAAACCTATCAAACTTGGTAATAAGAAAAATGCTGCAACCTTACCATCATTATTTAATTGTTTACGTATTTTCATGTACTCACTTCTTTCTATATTTGAGTATTTAATTAATTGATTGATTAATAATTCTGTTCGGAAAGAAGTATAGCCTAATGAAATAAAGATGAGATAAAGATTAAATAAAGAATTAAGAGGAAAAGTGATTATTATAAAAACAAAAATAAAAAGCTATCGGATTTATTAGCTTTTTAAACTTTATTTTGAATTTCTTTTTTCTTTTCGATTACAATAAATAGTCGCTCCTCTCTACAATTTGGAGAACCAACATTCAGTTTTATTAAATTTCATTAAAAAGTGCATTAATCTTCCTTGGATAATGCACAGCATATTTCTACTCTTATTACATTAACCTGCCACTTTAGTTGCACAAGAAAAATGGCTGCCAAAATGACAGCCGAGTACCTTAACAAAAGCTTAAATGACAATATGGCATATTAATTTCCTTTATCGGACAGGATTTTATCTACTTTATCTTCAATTCGATCTAATCTTTTATTCCTATTTTTGAAAAAAAGAATCAATAAAATAATTGCGAGAGGGATTGCCAATAAAATAACAAACATTATTAGAATCAAAATTAATCCTGGTATACCTATGTTGCTAAACATTTTTAACATCATCTCCTAATCAAATATTAACATAATTGTTATTCAATGGTTGAAAATGTAAGTGAATTCTTATTGAACTAAACTGCCATTTAGTGCAATAAGAAAAAAAACTCCCAGTATGGCAGCTGGATCTTTAACACTTGCACTCCGTTAGCAAACTTACAAAGTGCAAAAATTTTTAAGGATGTTCTCTTGTCTGAGCATATAAATCAAGCATATACTCTCTGTTATTTTCTGCACCTTCTTCATCAAGTTCAAGGTCATCAATCCATTGATAATAATGCCCCATCTCGTGGGCTATAGAACCAAGAATTGCTGCAAGTGCGTCATCTTGTCCGTTCTCTTCAAATAATTCTCTATAGTCACCTGTAGCAATTCTTATGTTTGGTTCTTCTCTTTTATCGAAAGGAGCAAAGAATGTTGCAGATACTAATTCCTTAGTGAATTTATTTTTAATTTGATAGTCTTTTTTCATGTAAACAACAACTCGGATGGAAAATTCAAATTCTTTTCTTAGCCATATTGCAAACTCAAGACAAGCTCTTTTTACTTCTGGATGAACTCCTTGTTCGCATCTAATTCTTAATCCATTCCTTGGGTAATCAGCCATTTTCTCAGCTCATTTAATAGTGTCTATATGTAATAGATTCAATATAAAAATAACTTTTCCTTCTTAAACTATCCTGCATCTTTAGTTGAAGAACAAAAATGACGCCTACAATGGCAGACGGATCTTCAAGTAATGCCCCCGTTAGAGCTTAAGACATTGTTTCACAAACTTAATAAAATATATTTATGTTTTGTATAACATTCTCTATGGGTAGTATCCGCTTTTTTAAAACCTGTTTAGCACGTAATTTAACAAGAAAATCAATAAATTCCGATTTTGATGGGAGACCTGATATTAAATAAGGATATTTATTATTTGCGACCTTCTCTTGGACATATATTTCTAATGCGTGAATTGCAGTTGCTTCATGCTTCTCTTCTAAAGAAGTCCACTTTTCTAAGTCATCCCATGAAAAATTTGACCTTACGAATAGTTCATCCCAACCTTTTGTTACAGGAAATTTAACATGATTCTCCATCCAAGAAATAACATCCCTTGAATGAAAATCACCAAGATGGGAAAGTGCTTCATACCCGGTTATCTTTTTACCGGATTCTTGTTCAAGAAAATTAAATACTAAGGTTAGCCCCTTATCCATACTTGTACACATTGAAGTTAGATAGGAACGTAATCTAGTATCCATATTATCTTGTTTAGCTTCCCATAAACTTGTAACCCATGTCTCTGCGTGTATTCCTAAAACTCGTCCGATAATCTCACATATTATCTTCTGATCATTAAATGCCTCTTTTTTATGTATTTCTTCTAAAAGATACTGAAATAACTCATTTCTATTAAATTTTTGGAATAAGTCGATTGTTTTTTCATCTAATTTCTTTCGATAAATAACAAATGCTACTAGCTGTTCCATGTTATTTTTCACATCTTCTAAGGTTGTCTCTGAAAATGACTCGACCCATTGCTTCCACTTAACAGCTACTGGGCTTGTAGTGTCCAATCCCTTATCACTTAGAAAATATTCAAACTGCCATTTTTCACTACCAATACACCTCAGTTCAGTAATCCTAAATAAATAATCGATAAATGAATCCGCAATATAAGTAACTGTGTCTACTTCATGCTCCCAATAAATAACTGGTTTTTCATCACTGTCAACAGACATATCAAATGCATAAATATCTCCATTACCAGCGTGAGAAAACTCCAATTTCCCCCTAAGTATCCTTCCATAATCTTCCCCATCTTCTATTAGTTCGTCAGCTAACCTATTTAAATTCTGAAGGAAGTCAATATTCCAATTTATCTCTCCAGAAAATATTTCCTTAAATTCACTGGGTATCATTGTATCTTTAGAAAATGAATAATAAAAGGAAAGTGATTTTCCTACATTATGTAATATGTATTTAAACGAAGGAGGTAGTTGGTACCCTAGTTCCTTTTCTTTAGCCTCTATCTCCTGCATCGTTGCTTTTTTTCCAATTTCAATAGGGTGGACTTTGCCGTTATTGTTTTCAAATTTTTGTAATATTTGCTCCCATTTTGATATAAGAAATTTAATATCCTCCATACTTTTTAACCCCCACTTCGATAGCTTAATTTTAATTATAATTCAATATAGTTTTTGTAAATACCTTCCTATAGTAAACTTACCCGTTTGTTCAATAAGAAAAAAGCTGCCTCTTTGACAGCTCCACTCTTAAACTCTTGCACCCGTTACTTTAAGTGTAAACTTTCACAATCTTGTTTATTTAATAATAAGGCTATGTTAAATCCTAATGTTGATATACGACCAAATGAAAACCGCCTTGTAGAAAAGGCGGTTTATATGACTATCGTACCAGTTAGCGGAACACCTTGTACGGCTATTTCTCCAACTCATATCGGGCCGCGATAATGCCCGACTTGAGCGTTCGGCTGGACAGCAGCTTGAGCCTGATTTTCTCACCGCCGCCGTCAAATACCGATTTTCCGTCGCCCAGGACGACCGGACAAATTGTAAGCAGGAATTCGTCGATCAGGCCGAGCTCAAGCAGCGTCTTCGCCGCTCCCGGGCTGCCGAAGATAACGAGATTTTTGCCAGGCTGCTCCTTGAGTACCTTGATTTCCTCTGCGATATTGTCCTTGATCAACATCGTATTGTTCCATTCCACTTTGTCCATCGTCCCGGAAATGACGATCTTCTTAACATCCTGCAGCCATTTGGCATGCTCCATATCGTGCCTCGACGCATTCGGATTGTCCAGCACCGTGGGCCAGTAGCTCTCCATCATCCGATACGTCGTGCGTCCATAAACGGGAGCTCCGACTTCGGCTACGATCTCCTCGGCGTATTTCTCTAATTCCTCGTTGTACGGAATCCAATCGAGTCCTCCATTAGAATCCGACGCATACCCGTCCAGCGACACATGCATGAACAATACGAGTTTTCTCATGTCCGTTTCTCCTCCGATTTCGAATTTATTTTGTTCGATTTTTTTGGCCGTTGGCCCGCGTTTCATCCTGCTGTTACGTTCATTATAACTCATTACGTTTCGTAAGGTTCAAGTAGAATTATTTTTGAAGACAACAATGTTGCGCGAAACTGCCCCGTTTGTTCAATAAGAAAAGGAGGTGCCGCAACTACCTCCGTTGTTAAACTCAAGCACCCTTTAGTTTAACAAGGGCCATACGCATTTTATTAAATGATTTTTTATCAGTGTACTAGTTAAGGATTGACTAAGAAATATCCTTCTGGTATATTTTTATAAATAATTAAAGTGACTATATTAAAAACTCTTATCCAGAGTGGCGGAGGGACAGACCCTATGAAGCCCAGCAACCTTCAAGTTTTACTTGAAAAGGTGCTAATTTCTGCAGAATTGTTTCTGGAAGATAAGGGGAGGAATGAAATAGTTTGTTATGACCTCTTCTTATTTATTGTAGAAGAGGTTTTTTGTGTTTGGAATATTAACGGAAATAATAAAAAGTTAATGACTATTAGGGGATGATGAGATGAAGGGTGTAAACTTTAGAGAGAGTTCATTAGCATCAGATACGTTAGTAAAAACAAACTTAAAAATACATCTCAACCTGCGGTCTCAGGTACTAAAATGACTAATACTCATGATAATAAAAATGAACCAGTAGTTGAAATCTCCAGTGAAAATAATTTTTGCATCATTTATGTTAGCAAGTATAGAATGAATAAAGAAGTTGGGTTTGGAAGAAAGCTGCTTCAGATCCTTGAAGATTTTCAACTTTATTATAGGCATATACCATCGGGGGTTGATGCTCTTAATCTTGTTTTACATGAAAATCAATTAGATCAGATAATAGAAAGTAAACTAATACAACGGATTAGTACGGAACTTTCGGCAGATAAAGTGACTATTGAACGTAATATTGCTTTAATTATGCTTATCGGAGGAAAAATGCATCATAATGCTGAAAGCATTGCCAGAGCAGCGAGGGTTCTTGCAGAAAAAAGAATTAATATTAAAATGATACATATGAATCAAGGATCATCTCAGATAAGTTTAGTATTTGGTGTAAAGGCTCATGATGAAAAAAGAGCTGTTGCAGCAATCCATAATGAATTTTTTTGCAAGTGTGTCGATTTGAAATATTAATGATTTCCTACAGGTAATAAATGGGCTTCTAATTATGACTAATAGATGCTCCTTTTCTTTTTGTTTTCATTAACGATAACTTCCTATTAAATTAACCTGCCCGTTACTTCAATAAGGAAAAAGCGATCCTCCCTATCGAAGAATCCCACCCGTTATAATAAGAAATATCATTTCACTAACATATAAAGTTAATTTATAGAAATAATAATCAAAAAAGGTGGTATCCTCTAATGAAAAAAATAACTACACTTATTTTTCTATTAGTATCACTATTCTCCATAAACGTTCAATTAGTTTTAGCCGATTCTAAAATTGATGAAGAGCCTTGGAGTAAGTACCCTGATAATTCAGGGATGAAATTCCAAGATGTTGATTCATTTTATAATTCTCTTGATAAAAAATGGTATGTTGAATTTGAAAATGCAAAATTAAATATTCGAGAAAAAACTTATTTTAAAGACCTTAACAAAGTGCTGTCCAAAGCTGACAAGTACGGTAAATCAAGAACTGTTGGAGAAGGTTATCATCCTAAAAGACAAGTATATGTATTTGTATCAGTAAGTAAGGATGGCAAAAAGATGCTCACTGCGGTTTTTGATGCTGAAACTCAGAGACCTATTTCAACAAGTTCAAACTTTGAAAGAAAAAACCCTTACAGCTCCTAAAATGGAGCTGTTATACTTTTTGTATAATTTTTTTACTTACCTACTTCGGTAGTGGAATAAGAAAAAGGGCTGTCGTAGCAACCCCTGCTGTTCAACTAAAGCCCCCGTTACTTCAATAAGGATTCAGTTACTATTACCCCCCACCAGTGTATCTATTATCTCCCATCATATAGTTTGAACTGTCCCCAGGCTTAGCATTTGGATTGATTGGAATATGAGGGTTATTATTGTTTTTCTTTCGTTTCAAGTCGATTATTAAAGCAAATCCCAAAATGCCGAGAATAAAAATAATAAAAAACCAAATTGCAGTCAAATTAAAACACCCCTCTCCCTTACATTATATTCCATAAATTGATTTCCAGCCATTTTAATTTAACCCTTATTAAAGTAACCTGCCCGTTACTTCAATAAGCATAAAGCGATCCTTCGTTATTGAAGAATCGCACCGTTAGTTGAAGTTCAAGGATATGTTTTTAAATGTTTATACCTAATTAGTTCGCCACTTGAATTGACCACAACTTCATCTTCTCCGTAACCCCAATGAGCTCGATAATAAGGGTAAACTTTTAGCGTTATTACATACACACCACCAATCCCACTTAACTGCTTTATTTTAAGCATTTCCGTTTCATACGAAGCCCACGTAAGACCTTTTGGTGCATTTTTGTTATTCTTATATATTTCAATGATTGCTTTATCAATTGGTTCTCTTAGGCAATTTATAAGTGCCAGTTTTAGTGTTTCACATAATTCCGTTTCAGCTTCATTTAATGTTTTTGCATTTGTATTTGTATTAGAAATTACTAAAACCATTACAACCATAAGCAATAATACAATTTTCTTCATAATTATCACCTCATTTTAGTTTCCTAAGAACTAAAATGATTTATTCAACAATCCTGCCACGTTACTTCAATAAGAAAAAATGACCGTAGCCGTTACGATCCTTCTTAAACTCTAGCACCCTTTAGTTGAAGATTGTTAATGTTTCACTGGACCATAAAAGGGGTTTTTATTAATATCTGTTATAAATTCAATTGCTTTCGCTTGATACATCTTATCACGCTATTCATAAGTAATGATAATATCTCCAACAAACATCGCTGGTGTTATTTGACCACTTACTCTGACCATAAGATTTTTGTTAATTACTTCATAATCAATAATACTGCCAAATCCTATATCCTCAAATAAATGCGATGGTTCTATTGACTTAGTATCGATAATGGATACTTTGTCCCCCAAATTGATTTCGGCTTTTTCAGTAGTTAATTTTGTTTTTACATTTTTATAGATAATTGCTAAAGGATTATCGACAATGACATCAATTAATCCATTGGTATATCTATAGACATAAACTTCTTCATCTAGTAAACCAGAACCATATCCTTTTGTTAAAGTTATGATTAATTCCTTTTTTCCATCTTCGTTTATGTCTTCGTAAAATAGTTTTGGGGCATAGGTAGGATTTGTATCATTTATCCAAAAAGGTCTGAAGTACGTCTCTCCTTTAAAATCAATTTTGAAGTCTCGATATAGCCCGTTCATTTTCTTAGCGTACAAGACTATATCTTCTTTGGGTACCTTCGTAACCATTTCATATCCTTCGTTTGTAGCACTTACACTTTTTGGAACACAAAAGAGAATAAACACTAACAATAAGATAATGTATCTTTTCATAGAACTCACCTCTTTTTAGTGTTCCCTTAGATGATTCTTTATTCAACTAAACATCTCCATTAGTGGAATAAGAAAAAGGCTGCCGTAGCAACCCCCGCTGTTCAACTAAAGCACCCGTTACTTTAATTACAATTTTTCACAATCTTACTTTTTATCTTCTTCAATATATTCAGTAAAAGGTTCATAATCCCCGCAACATATAATAAGTTCACAACTATCTGGATGAAGCATTATACCCAAAGATTGGCATGCATCTCCGTTATAAATAGGGTCAATATGGAAATGTTTACCATCTCGATATTTATGGGCTAATCGAATTAGTTCTGTGCCTAGTCCAAGTAATGCATTTTTGCTAAGGGTAATTTGAACTCTTGATTACTTGGTTACATCGTTTTCTTTTGATAAAACAGTTACCTGTGCAATATTGTCTCCTGTTATTTCAAAGCTTTCTTCTTCGTCAAAATTATTGTTCAATTCTATCGTATAGTTTTCCATAATAACCCCTCACAAACTGCTATTTTTATGTATTATTTTACCACGCATTCTTAAGCTAAACTGCCCGTTAGCCATTCATGAAGCGCAAAAATCGACGCTTCACCACAGAGAATGAAAATGGTTAAGATCCGTCAATACTGTTTCTACGGCTGGGAGAGGAAGGTCGATGAACTATGGTGCGTTAGAGCCCATCCGTTAGTCTGACTCCAA
>NZ_DALZYO010000052.1:0-30281 GCF_031988165.1 Neobacillus sp. | reverse complement strand
TGATTTAAACATGACGCCACAACCGGTGTCCACTTTTTATACTAGCTTCAATTTTTATAAATTATTGGCTCATTTTTTAGGAGTTATGGCTTTTTTTACAATTTGCCCCAATTTCCTGAAGGAGATTTGCGTCATCATCAAAAAAAGCCTGCCACAAACGGGCAGACTCTGGATTACTAACTTTTTTTTGCCGCTCGTTGCTTCATTTTTGCTGCCAGCCAGAACCCTGCGGTTAAGGAGAAGGCGTCAATTACAATGAGTACGAACGAGTTGGTATAACCTTTATATACAGACGCCGCGATAAGAGCAACGGTTAAAACAAGGCCGATGAATCGATTGTAAGTGACCCGTGTAAAAAGTAAAACTAGTAACCCTGGCAAAATAAAGCCCGACAAGTATGCAATAACCACTACCAATGGGTACACCTCATTCACTGCTTTCTGTTAATTAATTCTAGAAATTAATCAACAAAATTGCAACAAAAAGTTTCTTTTTCTAGTCCTCACTCATTGAATGGTAGCGTTATTTTTCGATTTTGAAAGCTGCTGTGTTTGATGGGTCATCAAGCTAATCAGCACGAAGCCAAGCAATGAGAGCACAATTGGCACAACTACTGTGTGGAGCCCGAATGCATTTGGGTAATAACGGTCTAATAGTATATAAGAACCCATTCCTAAGATCATCGAGGTGATTGCGCCATATTTGTTGCCTTTACGCCAATAAAGTCCTAGAATTACTGGCCAAATAAAGACGGACTCCAAGCCCCCGAAAGAAAATAAATTCAGCCAAACAATTAAATCTGGCGGACTTAACGCCAGCAGAATAACGAGGATGCCAATAATCGCTGTGACACTGAAACTGACCTTTTTCACATGATTATCCCCGGCGTCAGGCTTAATGTAATTCAAATAGACATCCTTAACTAAAGCCGAGCTTACTAGGATGAGTAGGGCATCTACCGTGGACATAATGGCCGCCATCGGCGCGGCAAGGACGATGCCGGCAACAAACGGCGGCAGCACTTTCATCGACAGCAATGGCATGACGGTATCACCTATTTTTACACCAGGAAGCACTGGCCTTGCGAACACGCCAATAAGGTGCATACCAAGCATAATAAAGCCGACGACAATCGTCCCGATAATGATGGCACTATGCATCGCCTTTGAATTTTTATAGGACATCGCCCTTACTGTAATTTGCGGCAGACCGACAACTCCAATCCCCACTAATATCCAGAACGAGGAAACATAGGCGGGTGTTAAACTTCTATCAGCGCCAAATGGACTAATTAAATTTGGATTTTCCGCCGCTAAATCGGAGATGATCCTTGGGATGCCCCCGCCTGCTTTAATCGTTGCCACGAGAAGAATTAATGTCCCTATAAACATTACAACACCCTGAACGGCATCCGTTAAGGCCACCGCTCGAAAGCCACCGACGATGACAAATACGAGAACAGAAAAGGCAAAAATCAATAATGCAACTGTATAAGGCAGGCCTGTTAAACTTTCAACGAGCCGCGCTCCGCCAATCCATTGTGCTGCCATTGATGAAAAAAGAAAAATAATGATACTTGCCGCCGATACTAGCACAACGGTTTTACTTTTATAGCGTTCTTTTAAAAAGTCAATCAAGGTGATGGCCTTGTACTGACGAGCAACGATGGCGAATTTCTTCCCTAACACCATTAACGTGAAATAACCGGTTGCCAGCTGGGCCATCGCCAGCAGAACCCAGCCTAGCCCTTGTGTATAGGCAACTCCTGGTCCTCCGATAAAACTGCTGGCACTGCCATAAGTCGCTACCATGGTCATTGCCAGGATGAAGCCACCCATTTGCCGCTCACCTAAAAAATATTCCTCGAGGAAGGAATTGGATTTGATGACAAATTTATTGGACCAAAAGCCGACTGCAAAAATAATCATGAGGAAAATAATCAATGGTGTAATAACTGCCCAGTTCACTTAATATCCCCCTCTTCTTCTTCTTCAAAGGGAACTTCTTTAAACAGGAATGTTACTGTCAGAATAACTAGAATAACCATTACGATAAATCCAACAACACAGCTATAAAAGAACCATGCCGGTAATCCAAATATGTACGTATAATTTTCAACCTTGCCTGAACCGAGTCCATAACCAAAACCATACCACCAGATAAAATTGATTAATACAAGGATAACCCCGATCAGTGCTTCTCTATGGGCTATCTTAAAACGCTTATCCAACGGATGAACTGTTTTTTTCAACCGTATGCCTCCTCAAAAATGTAATCTCGTTATTTTTAACGAATAATGAACATTTTACCAAACAAACACGATTGTTAAAGAATTTTGCACAAAAAAACCTATTAAGATGTGCCCGATACACGTGACACAGCTCAATAGGGTTTTAAAGAAAGTGGTGCCAGGCACCACAGAAAGACATTTCATGCAATTTGTCCACCATGGATGGACACTTACGTTTATCAGGGTGTCCACGCCACACGGACAAAAAGGGGATTTATCCACGAAGGGTGTCAGGCAACCACTTCAATCCGCACTCCATCTTTACCTAACTGATAACCATCAATCACAGTGTTGGCTGCCATTAGTCCTTCTTTGTAGAAGTAGTACCCTTTGCCTTCTATATCATTCCAACCGGTTGCCAACACTCCATCATTGTTAAGAAAATACTTTTTCTCTGATAGGTCCAGCCAGCCTATTTTCATGATTCCACTATTCTCAAAGAAATACCAATTACCTTTATGGGAAGTCCAGCCTGTTTTCATCGACCCATCAGCAGCTAGGTAATACCACTTATCAGCAGATTGAAGCCACCCTGTTTTCAACATTCCGGCTTCATCAAAGTAATACCATTTACTTTTACTAGATAGCCAGCCTGTTTTCATCACACCTGATTGATCAAAATAATGCCATTTCCCGCTTGTTGAAAGCCATCCGGTCTTCATGGAACCACTCGATTCAAAGAAATACCACTTGCCTCCATTTTTTAACCAGCCCGTTTTCATTTCTCCGCTTTCATCAAAATAATACCAGCTGTAACCTGATTTTAACCAACCTGTCTTCATAACTCCGCTACTATCCAAATAAGCCCAGGACTTTCCTGACTTAGTCCAACCTGTCTTCATAACTCCTTTTTCATCAAAATAATACCAGCTTTGCCCTAACTTTAACCAACCTGTCTTCTTTGTCCCACTTCCATCCAGGTAAGACCATTTGTTATTAACCTTTGACCAGCCTCCGGTGTAAGTGTCGCCTTTTACCATTTCTTTAAATTCCCTCAATGATGTAGATGGAACTACGGACTTTCTTCCAAGCTCAAATGGATTATTTCCTATCTTGGCATTTACAGCCACTGTTGTAAAAGCATATTTATATCCTGTCATTTTTAATAGTTCGATTGTTCTCTTATTATAAGTTCCAAACGGATAAGCAAAGTAATCAGTAGTTAATAAATTTCTACTAGTCTCAAAGTCTTGCAAAATGACCTGTTCAGATTCTGTTAATAGTGCTGCTTTTCCATTGACAAAACGGTGCAGGCCCTTAGTATGACTTCCATATTGAAAAACGTCTTTCATCGCATCGACCTCTGACCAGCTTAAAAATTGTAATTCCTTCGCATCGAAAGGTACCGGGGTATTGGAAATACGGTCTGTAATCAAGAAGCCTGTAGCTTTAAATCCGTATTTTTTTAAGATGGGATAGGCATAAACGTAATTTGTTTTATGTCCATCATCAAATGTAAGCACTACTGTTTTACCCGGAAATGTCATTTCTCCACGGAGATAAGCACCTAATTCAAATAAGCTGGCAGTATAGTACCCCTGATTATGTAAATATTTCATTTGCTCTTCAAAGGCTTCCAGGTTAATAATGTTTGAATTTCTTGGGGAATAGTTTTCATTCTTTTTTAAAATATTATGATATAGGAGTATAGGGATTCCACTCTGCTTCTTATTATTTTCTGCACTTGCAGAGGTATTAAACAATAATAGAGTACTCGTTAAAAAGAATAGTATAAATGTGATCTTTTTCAGTTTCAGTTCCATTTCCTGTACCTCACATATTCTTTATAAGAAATATAGGTATAAATGACTTCATATCCTTTTCCTTCAAGGACCATTTTTACCAATACTGGTAAAAATTATAAAACAATACTACTATTATATCAATAAAATTTTTCCATAGTTTCAATTAGTTGATTAACCATCTTGTTGGAAATATATTGAAAACTATAAAAAGGGACATCCTCGATTAGATGCCCTTGGTCAAAAAAATTTTTATCAACCTTTGAATGATCCCTTAGTATTTTGCTGTTATTTACTTTAATTCTACGAACTGCGAAAACAAGACCTTCAAAAACCTAGTTACAAGTCCCATGCGGACTTGGGCAGCCATTGGCTGCTTTTTCAACCTGAATCGTGCTGTGCTCAATCTGGAATTCATCATGGAGAATCCGCTGCGATTGCGACAGGATCTCATCATGAATTCCTTCATCAGAAATGGTTACGTGGCAACTTAAGACCGGATAACCAGAGGTAATTGTCCAAATATGCAAGTCATGGACTTCCTTCACTAATGGAATTCTCCCCAGTTCCTTCTTAACCTGATTGATATCAATTTGTGTCGGAGCACCTTCCATCAAGATGTGAAAAGAATCCTTTGTAACTCTGAATCCACTGACAAGAATTAAGGCGGCCACGATAACGCTGGCAATGGGGTCAGCAATGCCCCAACCGAAAAACATGATCAAGAGGGCGGCGACGATGGCCCCAACCGACCCAAGCATATCACCTAGTACATGTAAAAAGGCACTTCTAACATTTAAGTTTTCATCCTTGTCACCTTGCATTAAAATCCAAGCAGCAATGATGTTTACAAGTAATCCTATAATAGAAATGACCAGCATCCCCGTGCTTTGCACTTCCGGAGGAGCGAAAAAACGTCGGATGGCTTCATAAAAAATAATCAAGGAAATGACGATTAACGTTAATCCATTTAGCGCAGCGGCAATGATTTCAAACCGTTTGTAGCCATACGTTTTTTCTTGTGAAACTTGCTTTTCCCCAAGCTTAATCGCGAAAAAGCTTAATCCAAGTGCAGCGGCGTCACTCAGCATATGGCCGGCATCAGATAGCAAAGCCAAACTGTTCGTTAGGAAACCGCCGATGACTTCGACGACCATAAATGCGGCAATTAAGATGAAAGAACTTAATAAAGCTTTTTTGTTTCCTGTATGTGAATGTCCGTGTGAATGTCCATGATGGTGGTGATGACCCATGTTTATCCCCCCAAAAAGCCTCTTTTATTGCGGCTCTATTATTTATCTCTTTCTAAAGAAAACTCGCCCCGACTGGCAAGCCCCAAAGAGCGAAGACAGAGGCGTAGTTGCCCTTATGCGTGATAGAAAAGAATAAACTTTCCTAATTAGCTTCGAAAGTTTATTCTTTCCTATTAGCTAAACCGAAATTGTTCCGAATAAGGCTAGTTTTTTCCAATCACATTAATTCGATACATTTCTATTGAGTAAGGCTACTTTTAATCAGAATAACTCTCTATTCCTTCACCCGTAAAAGTCTTAATCCGTTTAAGGTCACGAGCAAGGTCACTCCCATATCAGCGAAAATCGCAATCCACAAGGTAAGCCAGCCCGGAACGACAAGGAGAAGGGCCAATAGCTTCACAACAAGTGATATGGTGATATTTTGCTTTATTATCTGAAGGGTTTTCCGGCTTAGTTTAATCGTAAAGGGCAGCTTTTTTAAGTCGTCGTTCATTAAAGCGATATCAGCCGTTTCAAGCGCCGTATCGGTCCCAGCCCCACCCATCGCAATCCCAACAGTGGCCGAGGCGAGTGCCGGCGCATCATTGACACCATCACCGACCATTGCTGCCCTGCCAAACTGGGATTTTAATTCTTTGATAAAAGCTAGCTTATCTTCTGGCAGCAGCTCTGCTTCGATGCTAGTCATGCCAACATGCCGGCCAATTGATGCAGCGGTTGCTTTGTTGTCTCCAGTAAGCAATATTGTTTGTTGTATGCCTAGCTGATGAAGACGTTCGATGACCGTTCGGCTGCTTTCGCGGACTTCGTCGGCAACTGCTATCAGGGCGAGGATTTTTTTGTCTGTTCCAGCAATCATCACAGTTTTGCCTTCATTTTGCAGGAAGGAAACTTGTTCAGTGACTTCTCTAGGAATGGAATCGAACAGCTTCGTATTTCCAACCAAGTACTCTGTTCCGTTAACCAGTCCTTTAATGCCTTTTCCGGTAATGGAGGAAAATTCCTCAACCTGATTTTCTACGTTAAGGTATGCAGCTTTTTTGATAATGGCACTAGCAAGTGGATGCTGCGACTTGCTTTCAAGTGCGGCAACAACCGCGAGCAGATTCTCATCACCACTGTAGTTGATGAAGTCCGTCACGACTGGCACCCCTTTCGTCAACGTGCCTGTTTTATCAAAGGCAATTGCCTTCACCGCTCCTAATTCTTCTAGATAGCTACCGCCTTTAATTAGCACACCATTCCTGGCCGCATTTCCAATTGCCGTTACGATCGAAACAGGAGTGGAAATGACTAACGCACATGGGCAACCGACCACTAAGACGGCGAGACCTTGGTAAATCCACTCTGACCAGTTGCCGGAGAATAACAGTGGTGGAGCCACCGCAACCAAAGCTGCAACCACCATAATCGCCGGCGTGTAATACTTCGCAAACCGGTCGACAAACTGCTGAGAAGGCGCTTTTTCTGCCTGTGCCTCTTCGACTAAATGAATGATTTTTGCTATCGTCGTATCTTCACTTAGCCTGGTGACCTTTATTTTTAAAAATCCTTCTTCATTTAATGTTCCGGCGAAAACTTCGTCTTGAACGGCTTTTTCTACAGGCACCGATTCGCCGGTGATCGCCGCTTGATTAACGGATGAATGGCCTTCGACAATGATTCCGTCCATGGCAATTATTTGCCCGGGCTTTACATGCATAATGTCGCCGACTTCGATATCTTCCGCTTTTAGTAATACCTCTTGGCCGTTTCTGACAACAAGGGCTTCCGTTGGTGCCATTTCCATCAGCGACCGAATGGAGTTCCTCGCTTTATCCATCGAATAGCCTTCGAGAACTTCACTAATGGCGAACAAGATGACTACGACTGCCCCTTCACTCCACTCGCCGATGATTGCCGCACCAATAATCGCGATCGTCATTAGTGTTTTCATATCAAAATCAAGGCGGAGTAAATTTTTCAATCCGGTTTTAAAAAGCGGAAATCCTCCTAGTAAAATAGCAACGGCAAAAAGAATATCTTTCGAAAAAATATAGCCAGCGAGGATGAACAATAGCGATAACCCGAGCAGTCCATAACGTTTCCAGAACGGTTCCTTTTGCTCGGCAGGCGGCTTTTCTTTTTCCGGGTAAATCGTTAATTTTTCAAAGGCACCTGCTTCATGCAGTTCCTCTAAAGTGGCACTTCCGAAGACTGTCAGCTTTGAAGCACCAAAATTCACTTTCGCATCAACAACACCATCCAGGTGCTGCACGTTCTTTTCGAACTTAGTGGCACAGCTTGTTCAGGAAAAGCCTTGTACTCTGTAGACTTGTTTTTCAATTGTCTCAGTCACGGCTGGCCACCTCTTCCTGATGGGCAAAGGCAATTTGGATTAAGTGGTTAACATGCTCATCATCCAGGGAATAATAGACAAGCTTGCCCTCTTTACGGTATTTCGCAAGCCCAAGGCTTTTTAAATGGCGTAAATGGTGGGATGCCGTAGCCGTTGTTGCCCCGACAATATTAGCTACATCACAAACGCAGAGCTCTTCTTCGAGTGTTAACGCATAAGCGATTTTCATCCGCGTTTCATCGGACAGAGCTTTAAAAAGCTTTGTTACTTCAAGGATAGTGCTGCCATTCTCAAGATGCTGCTGCACTCGAGTAGTTTTCTCGTTATCCACACAGGTAATTTCGCAAACATCGCGCTCTTCCATTCTGTCACCCTCTTCATTCAAATGTTGGTTTGATTATATCATATTCAAATGACAGTTTGAATGTCAATGGCTTTTGCCTATTTTTTAGAAATTTGTTTAAAAAACAGAAACGTCTTAAACACAAAATAATATGTAAAAAAGGAGAGAACTCTTCGTTCCCTCCTTTTTCTTACATATAAGTTGCTAACCATTTCTTTGCTTCTTCAATTCGTATCGGCATTTCTCCATGATTACCTTTCCATATGGCGGTCATCAATTCGGCAATTGGCGGCAACGTCAAATTAGCCTCTTTCATAATATCAGGGCGTTGAAACAGCTCCCTGGGTTGGAAGCTTCCGAGGCACTGACCTTGATGAATCACGATCACATCCTCCGCCCATTCAGCGACAAACTGCATATCATGGGTCGTCACAATCACTGTTTTGCCCTGCTCCTGCAGCAGCTGTAATATCGATGCCATCCGTTCTTTTCCGAATGGATCAAGAAAGGCCATTGGCTCGTCTAAAATAAAGACATCTGTTTCCATCGCAAGAACTCCAGCAACGGTGACGTGCTTTTTTTGCCCATAACTTAGCTCAGAGGGATTGTCCGCCAGTAAATGCTCAATTCCTAGAAGCTTAATATATTTATCCACTCTTCCCTGAACCGCTTCAGCAGCTACATCCATTTGAACAGGTCCAAACGCTATATCATCGGACACGGTTAAAGAAATAAGCTGGTCGTCAGGGTCTTGAAAGACGATGCCAACATGTTGATATAATTCTTTTCGCAGCTTCTTATCAACCTTCTGATTACGGAAAAATACATCTCCTTGCTGCACGGCATACAGCCCATTCAAATGAAACAAAATCGTCGACTTTCCGGCTCCGTTTGCGCCAACAATCGCCGTTTTCCTACCCTCGCGTATCGAGAAGGAGATGTCTCTTAATATCGGCTTGTCATTCGTATAGCCATATGACACATTATGAAATTGAAATACATCCATTATCGCTGTCCTCCCACAAAAAACAAACAGGCAACACAGCCGACCCACAGCACACCATGCAGCCACTCAAACCGAGGTACAATTTCTGTTTTCATCGGCTTTCGTTCTCCTTTATAGCCTTTGCTCAACATTCCTAAATAAATCCGTTCGGATCGTTGAAAGGAGCGAAGCAGCAGGCTTCCTAATAGCCCGCCTAATACCCGATATTTCTTTACTTGAAACCATTTACCAGTGTAAAAGCCTCGGCTCCGAAGACTTAACAGCATTTGCCGCACCTCACCTCGAAACACGTCCATAAACCGCAATGTAAACATAATCAGTTCCATAAAAATAGACGGAAGCCGCAGCTCAGCTAACACTTGCAAAAAAGCTGGAATACCCATGCGGTAAAACATAAAGGTGAGCACCTGGGCAACAAAAAGCAATCGCCCGCTATATTGAAGCGCTTTTATCCATCCATGATCCCCCTCATATAAAGGAAAGAATAGAAAAGTAAACAGCATAAAGAACGCTATCGGCCTTAGCTGTTTAATAAAGGCACGAACCGGAATCCCATAAATAATGAAAAGCAACATCCCGATGAGCAAATTTCCACCAATCACCATAAGGTCCTTCGGTAAAACGCCGAGCACAATCAGGAAAAGGGCCATCACCACTTTTACCCTTGGTTGAGGGAGGGCAATCAATTTCGTTTTCCTGCCATTTTTCCTAGCAAGAGAAAGAGTCCAAACGTAATCACAACGCCAATGATGCCCGAAAGACTTGATGACAGCCATGAGTGCATGCCAGGAATGGCATAGTCAGGGAGTGGTGAATGAAGATACGATGTCGCTCGGTCAATAAATCCCAGCTCTTTTCCTGCCTTTTCGTAGCCATCGGGATGCTGCGAAGCAAGCAAGGATACAGCTCCAGCAATAAATAGCGATATCGTAATCCAAATATAAATCCGTTTCTTCATCATGATCTCTCCTCTCTCCTTGTAAGGAAAAACGAAGATCGACGGGCAAAAGGAACAACCGCTCCGGTAATCAGCCCTTCACCTATGCCGATGATCGAATGCCACAGGATAAGTGTTTGTAACGCCAAACGATAGGAAACCACATTGGACGCCCCAAGCTGAAGGGCGGCAAAAGCAGCAGTGGCGACAACAGAAACCCAGCCTGCAATAAATACCATCAGTGTAACAGGGATTTTACTTTTTCGTAGCAATCTATAGACAATTGAAGCGGCTAGCGGAGCAATGATCGCCATATTCAGAATATTGACACCTAGGACGCTGATCCCCCCATCCTGGAACACCACTGCTTGAATCGTGACCACTGTTGTCATAATGAGTGTTGTCGGCCAAAAGCCGAATAAATAGACAGCTAAAGCTCCTCCAATCAAATGACCAGAGGCTGCAGCTCCTAATAAGGGAAAATTGACCATTTGTGTTGCAAAGATAAATGCAGCCATCACACCCATAATCGGTACCGCTGTTTGCTCGAGATTTTTCTTCGATTCTTGAACACTTTTGGCAAGGACAACAACTGATACCACTGCGCCTGCGGCTAAGATAGTGGGACTTAATATCCCATCAGGAATATGCATTACGATTCTCCTTTACACTTTTTCTAAAAAAATATTTATGATATGGTTAAGTTATAGGAAGGAGGCACAAAACTTTGACTTCAAAGAACTTAAGTCGGTTTGGCGTATCCATGGAAGAAAGCTTACTCGAGAGCTTCGATCAATTAATCGAGGAGAAAGGGTATAAAACCCGCTCTGAAGCTGTCCGAGATTTAGTCCGCGAAAAGTTAGTCAAACATAAATGGGAACAAGACGATCATGAGGTGGCAGGAAGTCTCCTTATCTTCTATGATCATCATCAACGCCATCTTATGGAGGAACTAACGACCATCCAGCACGACTATCATGATGCCATTCTTGCCACAACTCATTTTCATCTGGATCATCATAATTGCTTGGAAATGATTGTCGTTCGCGGAAACACACAAAATATCCGTACTTTACGGGATAAATTACTTAGTTTAAAAGGGGTAAAGTATGGTTCATTGTCTGTTTCGCCTGTAACGGAACCATAATCGTGTTACTTTTCTACCTAATCGTAACACCAATGTATGTTTTAGAGCCTTGCCATTTGTGTCAATTTTTTTAATTTGAACAATAATAAGTCAATATAAAGCCCCGATGAATATGGACGATATTTTCTATATGTATTTACACATTCAAACCTGAACACCAATATCTTCACAAGCTCAGTTTTTTTATTTTTTACAAAAAAACTATCATGAGCCTCAACTCCCAACCCAACCATGGAAATAAATTTAGAGAACAAGCCGTAGTCACCTAATAAAGGCGGTGAGAGCAGAGCTAGACTTCACATCTTTCGTCTAGTGAAATGGGTATTTCACTTTAACTGGTTAAAGTGATTCATTTTTGCGGCGCTCCGCCCCTTTTCCACAGAAAAAGAAGAACCCAAAGGCTCTTCTTTCATTCATTCTAACAACAAAATGGTGTCGTTTTTATTTATTTTGGCTAGAATTGGTCGTATTTACAGCTTTATCTTTCGGAGCTATCCAGAACGCTACTGCTATAGAAGCAAGGAGCACTAGAAATGGCGCGTAAAACATCAGGAAATCATCCAACACGGTGGGGCCTCCTTTTAAGCATGATCATTACGATTACCTTGAACATAATCTTTGTTAAACAAGAACAGCCTTAACAACAGGTATAGAGATGGCAGGAGTAAACAGAGTCCGGCAATAAACGCAATCACCAAGGCGGTTGCCATCGCTTTGTTCGTGAAGCTGTCATAAATCGTGAGATACGGATACATTAAATAAGGGTAATGCGATATTCCATAGGCCAAAAAGGCGAACGTAAATTGTCCGGTTAATAACCCAAAGGCTAAACCGTAAGCAAGCCGTTTCCACAGTAAGAAAACAGTTCCCGCAAACAATATTATGGATAGCCCAAACAACCACCAGACATCGACTAATCGCTGATAATGTTCTGGATTATGGGCCTTCATCTCCACGATAATTCCCGTAGCGGTGATGATGGCAGGCCCTGCCCAAACAAGGGCATATTTCCGGAGCAGATTGGCGGCCGCCCTGTCTTTCGCCTTTTGCGCATACCATGTTAAAAACACGGCGGAAATATATAAGACAGATGTCAAACTAAGCACTACAATACTCCATGACAGCGGGCTTGTAAACAAGACCCAATAATCAAGTACCGGCCCCGATTTCTCCATCGTGACAAACCCGCCCTCGGAAATCGTCAACACAATCGATAAGGACGCTGGGATAAATAATCCTGTAAGTCCGTACAAGATGGTATACCGTTTATGCTTCAACCCCCCATAGGTGGTAAACGCATAATAGGCACCGCGAATGGCCAGCAGAATCACGGCGATACTCACAGGGACAAGTAAGGTTGAACCATAGTAATAGGCTGTTTTTGGAAAAAAGCCGATTATCCCGACAAAGAAAAAGACTAAAAATACATTCGTAACTTCCCAAACCGGTGATAAATAACGTTGAATCACCTTCGTCAAAATATGCTCTTTTCCGGTCACCGTACTGAAGGCATTAAAAAACCCTGCCCCAAAGTCAATCGATGCGATGATAATATACCCGAATAGAAAAACGCCCAATACGGTAATTCCAAGGATTTCAAGTGTCATTTCATGTCACCCGCCTTATCCGCTGCCCGATCAGCTAATTCCTGTTCCACTGGATTCTTGCGGAACATCCGCCATAATACGAACGCACTGCCAATGCCAAGGATGAGATATAATCCGGCAAACAGCCATAGCATCGTATCCACATGTCCGCTTGCCGTTGCTGCGTCCTTTGTCCGCATAATCCCGCGCAAAACCCACGGCTGTCTGCCTACTTCGTCCAGCCACCAGCCCGCTTCTATCGCGATAATCGAGAATGGACCACCGAGTACCATTAGCCATCTAAACCATTTTGAAAAAATAAACGGCCATTTTTTCCACGTACCAACGAGATAAACTAACGATAGGAAGACAAGCCACATACCGATTGTTACCATTAAATCGAATAAATAATGAATATAAAGCGGCGGCACATCCTCCTTGCTAAATTGATCCAAGCCGATGACTTTAGCGTTCGGATCACTATGTGCCAAGATGCTGAGGCCAAATGGGACTTTCAATGCATATTTCACTTCTCCATTGTCCAAAACCCCGTACAAGATAAGCGGAGCACCAGCTTCTGTTTCAAAGTGCCATTCTGCCGCTGCTAATTTTTCTGGCTGATATTCCGCTAAATACTTTCCGGAAAAATCACCGATTACAGCTGTTGCAATGGAAAATATCAAGCCAAGCTTCATCGTTAATAATAACGCCTTTTTGTGATACTCATGGTTCGACCCTTTCAATAGACGAAAAGCACCGATGGAGGCCAGTACAAACGCTGAAGTCATATAGGCCGTTACTACGACGTGTGTCACCTTCGACGGCATCGCCGGGTTAAACATGGCTAAGAGCGGACTTACATTCACCAGTTCCCCATTAACAAGATCAAAGCCTTGCGGCGCATTCATAAATGCATTCACGATCGTGATAAATATGGCGGAAAAGGATGCCCCCAGCGCAACAGGTATCAGGAGCAATAAATGCTTTTTCTGATTCTTAAACCGATCCCATGTATATATGTATATTCCTAAAAATATCGCTTCAAAGAAGAAAGCGAAGGTTTCCAAAAATAGCGGCAGTGCAATTGTATTTCCCGCCAGCTCCATAAAGTTTGGCCATAAAAGAGAGAGCTGCAGGCCGATTGCGGTTCCGGTCACAACCCCGACTGCCACGGTAATAACGAACCCACGCGTCCATCTGCGAGCCAGTAATATATAATGTTCGTCATTCTTCTTAATCCCCACCCATTGAGCAATCATAATCATCAGCGGTACGCCGACACCTATGGTTGCATAAATGATGTGGAAGGATAGGGTTAATTCTGTTAGGACACGGCTAAAAAATACTGAATCTTCATTTCCCATTTCACAACACGACCACCTTTCTTAAATTTCAGAAGGCATCATTCAACCTCCCCTATAGCACCAAGCAATTAGCAAATCTTCATTTACCCTGAAAAAATCCGCCCTATAATCGATAAGCCAATAATGAATGCCACGATAAAGGCTAGCCATATTAACATTCGTTCCTGTTTTTTATAGATAAGGATCCCTCCTCTATGCCCAGTGTTCACACACCTCTAAATCCTTCTTATTATCGTTTCCCATTTATTTCACAATATATTTAACTGCATAGGAAGCAAGCTGTGCTCTGTTTTCGAGACCGAGCTTTTCCAGTAGATTTTTGATGTGATTTTTCACCGTATTCTCGGCAATAAATAGGTTTTCGGCAATCTGCCGATTGGTTAAACCTTCTGAAACTAACAGAAGAATTTCTTTTTCTCTCGGCGTCAAAGAGCTATTCTTAGTGGTGTTTTGCAAATCGCGTTCTCGAAATTGATAGAGAAGCTTTCCAGCCAAGTCCCTAGTTGCCGAATTCGACCCATCAACAATCGAACGCAGATACTGAAGCCAATCATCCGGATCCATATTTTTCAATAAATAGCCCTGGGCTCCATACTGAATGCTAGTAAACAAATCACCTACATTATCAGAGACACTTAAAATAATCACTTTGATAAACGGATATTTTTCCTTGATGATTTTCGTTGCCTCTAGGCCGTCCAAAACCGGCATTTCAATATCGATTAATAAAATATCGGGTAGATGTTCACCGCACAGTTCAATGGCTTCCTTGCCATTCTTTGCTTGACCAACAATCGTAAAAAGGCTTTCTTCTTCAAGGATTTCCATAATAGCCTGCCTTGCATGGGGGTGATCGTCAGCAATCAAAACTCGATATGGAACCATCATTTATCATTCCCTTTTACCGTTATTTTCGTCCCTTTATTTATCTCAGAGAAGATGTCAAGCATCGCATCCATTTTTTCGACTCGCTCTTTTAACATGATCAGACCGTATTGACTAGGCCTCCTGTCATTTTTCGAGAACCCTTTCCCATCATCTTCAATTTTCATTTCCCAGCCATGGGGAATCATCTGGACTAGTAAAACAGCGGTTTGTGCACCAGAGTGTTTTCGAATATTCGTAAATGCCTCCTGGATGATTCCGAAAATCTGAACCTCTTCTGAAGGATTAAAGTACCCCTCCGATAACTGGATGGTCACCTTTGTTTCAATTCCAGAAACCGTACTCCATTCGTTCAGCCAATTCTCCACTCGTTTCGGAAAAGAAATCATCTCTAAAGGATTCACGCGCAAATTATAAATCGCCTGCCTAACATTTGCATCGATAGAATTAACGAGTCCGCTCGCTTCATTTATTTTTCCCTTTTTTAAATTCACCTTTAGTAAAAATAAGGTTTGTGCAATATTATCGTGTAATTCTTTTGCCAGCCGTTCTCTTTCTTCATAAACAGCGCGCATTTCCCGCTCCGTTGCCAGGCGATGGTTTTTTTCCTCCATCATTTTAAACATCCAGGTGGTAAACACATAGGAAATAACTAATGTTAATAAGATAATCAAGTAATTCCCTGTCTCCATTGACAAATTATGCAGTAATACACTATGCCGGATAAGTTCGAAGCTCCCTATGAGTAGCGGAGGTAATAAAATCGAGATTATTTTTAGTGTACGAAACGACATCCTAACCGCCTCTCTCCTAGCTGATAACTCCATTAAAGCATATTCGCCCCGATTATTCCTCTTTTTGACGATAGCGGCCCAGCAGCTCCACCATAAATTGTTTGGGATCCATGTGGTCATTTTTGATTGCTTCTACGATCATTCCATTTTCCATAAAGACCACTTGGTCGGCCACCTCTGCGGCAACATCCATCATATGGGTCGAAAAAATGATTGTCGTCCCGCTCCGCTTTATTTTTTTCAGCAAATCAATAAATACATCTATCCAATACGGATCCAGCCCATTTGTCGGCTCATCCAGTATCAACACGGAGGGGCTGGCCAACCATGCTTGGCCAAATAAAAGCCTTTGACGCATCCCTTTTGATAAGTGTTTAATCATGTCATCCTTTTTGGTCGCTAACCCAAGAATTTGGATGACTTCCTTCACCCTGGATGGTGGTACCTTCCTAAAGGTCCCATAAAAGGTTAAAAACTCGGTAACGGTCATTGTCTCTTGGGCAAAAAACTCATCCGGCATATAGCCGATTAACGAAACATACTGTTTTCGTTGATGATTGATATCAACCTTATCAATCATCACCGTGCCACCACCTGGGGCAGAAATGCCGGCAATGATATGAAGTAAGGTACTTTTACCAGCACCGTTTCCCCCGCAAAGGACAATGCACTCACCGTCCTCAGCTTTTAATGAGAACGGATAAAGGGCCGTTTTTTGTTTAAATAGCTTGGAAACATTAATAATTTCGATCATAGAAATCTCCTTCTTCGTAGGCACAGAATGGAGAGGGAAAACAGAATCAATAGGTAAGCCATCATGTAGCCGATTAGAATGCTCCAGCCGGTGCCCGATTGAAATAGGTGAACAACCCCATCATATGACGCTCCAAAAATCGCACCGCTATCCCATTGAATGATTAAAAAGACACGTAAAAACTCGGCAGGATTTAAAACCATCGCGATTTTCATTAATGGGTCTATCAGCGGATAAGGAACGAGACCTAACAAGGCAATTAGTGCGGTCGGCCAAATCATGATTAAGAAGAACCAGATGGCAACAGACGTCATTAATGCCTTCCATCTTGTTCTCGCAACGGTTCCAAGAAAAAGGCCGAGAATCAAAAATACATAGATCAGCAGGAGCGAAAAGAGATAAATGCCAAGCAGCCATGGTAGCGATAGCTGGATGCCTGCCAACAAACCAATTGCCATGCTGATCCCAAAGCTTAATGTGAATACAGTTGCTTGAGCGGTCATTAGCCCGGCCAATTTTCCAACTAGATAAGTGGGGATACTAACGGGATACGTACAGAGAAGATGCCACTGTCCACTTTCCATTTCATTGGTAATCGAAAAGGAACCGATAATCATCATGAAAAGGGGCAGCAAATACAGAAGGATATTAACGATTGTTCCCGTTATATTCGTAAAGCTGGAAATTCCAGTATTATTTCGTTCTAGTAAAAACAACAGGGAAAACACCAGCACCCAGAGGATTAAAAACAGGTAATAGGAACGCTGCCTCGTCATTGTCTTCCATTCAGAAAGCCATAAGTTTCTCATTTTTCATTTCCTTTCAAAAAACGTATATGGCGTTCCAAGCCACCATCGACTATGGAACGCCACATCATGCAAAGAACCAACCTAGCAGAACAAAAGGTGCAAGCGCCCGTTTAGCGGCGTATGGACTGGAGCGCTCCAACTGAGATAAAGGAAACACGAAGAGCGATAGCGATTCGATGTTGACTTATCGTAGGGCGGAGAGCGAAGTACACTAGCCGCTGGGCGCTGGAGCTGGATTCAGAGAACTATTTCAATTTATCCACAATTAATTATTTTATAATTTCCTAAACAACAAGAAAAGCGCAAGGCGCTCTGCCCCTTTTCCATACAAAAAGACAATCTGAAATGACTGTCTCTTTGCGCTTATCTTCTATTGCTTCTAGTGGCTATCCTCGGAATGTTCCATTTCCATTTTCATGCCATCTTTGCCGCCATCCATTTTCATTTTTTCCTTCATCTCTTTGACCATTTCTTCATTCTTTTCCCACGAATGATTAGAAAGTTTATCATAGGTTAAAAGGCTGCCACCATTTTTATCGATAAAACTTTGCGCATCTTTTTTATCTGTAAAAGAGATGACATTATAGGCCATAGGCGTTCTGATTGGTTTGTCATACACATAAGAGGCAGTTTCTGCTTCAATCCATTCCTTCGAGTCATAGTCTTTCACAAATGAATTAGCTATTTTTTTATCCTTATTTTCTTTCTTCCATTTGTACATACAGCCGATATCATCAAATACCATAGATTTACCGTTTTCCAAGATAATTTCTGTTGCGAACTGATTGTTTTTCACAGCCATATGACAGATTTCACATTTATCGGTTTTTTCATTGATTGCTACTGGTTTAATTTCTTTTTTTCCACAGCCAGCGATGACGAATAAGGATAGGATGGTTATCAGTAATGTTTTTAGTAATTTGTGTTTCATGTTTTTTTCCTCCCAAAATAAATTACAAGTAAACTGGCAAAAATCATTGCCAGGCATATGAACCAGAAGATGGTCCTTTGCTGTTCAGGTTGTATATGGTTCTTTAACTCATTTTTCATTAACGGCTCTTTATCTGTTACTAGCAACTCTTCGGGGCTTTTTAGCATTTTTTGCAGTAACATCATCCCTGGATGCTGAAAGAATAGCTGATAGGGAGGTGTTTCCATTGTCAGATGAAGAAAGAAGGGGTCAGCACTGTAAGCCAGATTGCTCATTCCATCACCGTCCGTATCAAGCTTCAAAGCGGCATCCCAATAGTTTTTTTGAATCGTATTATCGGTTCCATCCGTCGCTTGAAAATCATTGACATTGCTGATAAAGGCATTGCCCTTGATTACATTTTTCTCGATTCTATTCATTTGTGCCCCAACAAAATTGGCCGAGAATTCGTTGCCTACCATTTTATTCCCACTCGAATCTTCGATAAACATCCCAACCCGGTTATCTGAAATCCGATTGCGACGAACCGTGGAATCGTGAACATCGAAGAGAAGCAGTCCTTGAGCGTTCACATTTTGGTTATTTTCAATCAACTGATTATCCTCAAAGACGGAATGGTGGGTCCCCATTACCATCGCCCCTGTAAAATTACGTGCAGATACATTCTTACTAGCGGTAATATTGTCAGAAAACATGACGTGCAGCCCGTACCTTGAATCGTTGATGGTATTGCCGCGAAAGGTGTTATAGTGGCTATTTTCCATATAAAATCCGTCTTGGACGTGATCAATCTGGATACCTTCAAAGGTATTATGATGGGATTCCCAAAGATCAAAGCCGTTCGCCTTAGTCCTTCCAGTAATTGTGATAGCTCGGAAACGACTATTTTTAACCTCATCCAACTTCATACCCAAGTTGGCACCTTCTATCGTTATATCTTCAAGCTGATGTTGTTTTCCACTCAAATAAATGGCAGAAGAACTTTCCGCCTTTTGACAACCAACTATTTTGATATGTTTCAAGCTTACCTTTTTACCGGTAATCGTCAGTACAGGTTTAGAAGAACAGCTTTTAAAAATGGTCCCTTTTTCCCCCTCCAGGACAATGGGTCTTTTTAAAACAATTTCCTCGTCGTAAATACCTTCCTGCAACTTAAGTACAGCACCTTCGGGAAGAGCATTAATTTGTGACTGGAGCGATGCTTCTGCAAAAGCCTCCTTTCCTCCCAATAAACTAATCATCACCGCCATAAAAAATAGTTTCACTACCACTCTCATTCGTTTTATTTCCTTCCTAGAAAAACATAAGTTATTTCATAGTTTAAGGGTCTTAATGTGTAACAAATAATAAAGTAAACGAATTCACCAATATTTCATATGACTCGGAGGGGCTATTTTTCCATTTATAATTGACATTTTTGAGAAAAAAAAGAAGAAGAACCATGAACATGGCTCTTCTTCTTCAGTCTGAGTATTTGAAATTCAATTATGCCCCTGCACTTTGAAAAACCTTTGACTGACCAACAACTCCCGTTTGAAGACTGCTCGTCTTTTGATCGAGGATGGCACTTATCACACCTAACATTGATTCCGGGTTATCCAGCTCTATTCCCTTCTGATAGGAATGGACGGCCTGCTCCCAGCAATTCATTTTGTCAGCATCCAGCAAAACATCGAGCAATTGTTTTTCCAATGGAAGTTTCTGATCAAGTTCAAATGCAAGCTTGTTGTCTTTTAAATAGTGTAAATTAATTTCCTCCTGACCTGGGAGCGTGGAATGAACAAAGATAGGAAGCTGCTTTTTTAAAGCTTCACTTATTGTGACACCACCAGGTTTTGTCATTATGGCATCGACCTCTTCATAAATACTATTCATCTCGGTCCTTGATGAAAGATATGGTAGTGGTTTAATATGCGCTAAATCCCATGAAAGAATTTCATCATATAGTTTACGATTTTTTCCGCAAAGAACTAGATAATCGATCTGCGTGGAGCGTTTTAACTCATCTGCTAGTTTTGCAATTCCGCCCAAACCGCTATTTCCCCCGGCTATTAAAATTTTCGGGCGTTCGTTGTGTATTTTTTGCCTAACGTCTTTTTTGGTAATCCTTTCATGAATTGGAATACCAGTGACAAACAGACGTTGTTTCGGAATTTGATACTTCGTAAGTAGATGTTCCTTTACCTGCTGACTTGGAAGAAAATGAACATCAATTCCCTCTCTTCCCCAAACACTATTAATAAAGAAATCAGTATAGACATTAATAATGGGGACGTCGCATTTCCCCTTCATTTTTAACCTGCTGATTAAATAAGAAGGAAAGGCATGAGTACAAACGAGCAAATCCGGTTTTTCCTCCGCTAGCAACTGCTCCATTTTTTTCAAAAAGAGCGGTTCATACCACATAAAGGAATGACCCTTTGTAGGCGGGACGTAAAAAAAGCTTTTGTATGCGAGTTTATAGGTTTCAGGTGCGTAGCGAATCCATTTTAAGTATCCATTGGTAATCATTTTTTCTAGCGATTTATTTGTATAACTTAACAAGTCTATTTTTTTAAAAATAATATCTTCTGTATGATTTTTTAATAAATCCATAACTGCCTCAGCGACTTGGTGATGTCCTGATTGCATCTGTAAGAGTGGTAAAAAAAGGATCTTTTTCATTTGTTCCATCTCCTGTTCTGATAGGAATCGTTCCTTGAAAAGGATGATTTCTAATTATCCATTTCCAATGTATCACTGTTTTCTTGAGAAACGTGGTTTTTAATGGATTTTTAATCTTACCTTCAGCATTTTTTTAAGAGTATTTTTTTAACAAAAACCCGAAAAAGGGCTTTCGGGTTTTTGTTTATCTAGCTCTATTTAGTTGGTTCCGTTATTTTCCTTTTTATATACTTTATTATAACATATAGGAAAAAAAGAATTAAGAAGATGATTCCTAAATAAGGAACATAATCTGGATTTATGTGGAAGATTTTCCCTAGAAAATATCCAGCCATAATAAAGGGGATGATCCAGAGCAGTGTGCCCAGCAGGGAAAAGAGGAAAAACCTCCGAAAAGGAATGTTCGTTATCCCAGCAAAGTACGGGCTTATTTGCCTGATACCTGGCAGATAAAAACCGAACACGATGCTTTTACGGACATTTACTGTATATTTACTACTTACTTTTTCCCAGCGTTCATTGGTAATCCCTACATATTTGCCATATTTTTTGATAAAAGGGGCCCCGGCGTATCGTCCACACACATAGGCTGTCAGCATGCCGACAAACGCCCCAAGAAGGGAAGATCCCATAGCCAATCCCAAGGAGAGCCTGTGATGGACACACAGTACGCCGATTAAAAACAAGAGCGATTCTTCGGGCGCAGGAATGCCAACAATACCAAAGAATAAAAACAAGAAAATAACTAGGTATCCATATATTTCAATGTATTGTACAATCGTCTCAACATTCATAAATGCCCTCATAAATCTGTTAATGTCACAAATTTTGTTCCCTTTTTTATGTTTTCCTGTAAATAGATTTCTAAACTCTTGAGCATATAGCGAGGTGCTTCCTTATCCGCACCTAGCGTTTCCCCACAGTCATGGAGCAATAATATCGAACCAGGTTCTGTTGCTGCCAGCAGTTGCTTAAGCAGACCGCTTTTCCCTTTTACTACCTTCCAATCTCCGAAGATATGCGACCAGAGGATTACCTTATATGGTTTACTGATAAGCAGACTGAAAAGATTAAAACTCCCCCATGGCGGGCGGTAAAACCTTACTTTTTCATTCGTACATTCCATGATTGCCTGTTCCGTCAGCAGCAGCTGTTTTTTTAATTGAAGGGGTGAGAGAATCCAGCTTGAAGTATGTTCAAAATGATGAATTCCTATCGTATGGCCCTCTTGATTCATTCGTTTAATGATATCAGGGTACTTTTTCACCTTACTGCCAACTACAAAAAAAGTGGCCTTTACACCGTTCTTTTTTAATAGATCCAATAATTGCGGGGTATATTCAGGATTAGGACCGTCATCAAACGTTAAGGCGATTGCCTTTAGATTCGTCTTTTTAGTAATGCCCCAGCTGTTGATACGAATAAGCACTGTTGGCAAAATAGCATATAGAAGAAATAAAATGAATATTGCGATAAAACTTACGATTACGATTTTAATCATTATTCCTCATTCCTTTTTGGTAAGAACAACTCCACCTCTGTTCCTATTCCCACCGTACTTTTTACTTTAATTTCACCACGGTGTTGCTTAATGATATTTTTGGCAATGGATAAGCCCAGTCCAGTTCCTCCAGTTTCACGGCTTCTTGCCTTATCAACCCGGTAAAAACGTTCAAATATATTGTCAATTTCATACTCTGGTATACCGAGTCCATAGTCTTTTACCCTTACCCTGGTTAACTTTTTCGAGTCTTCTAAGTAAACCTCTACTTTGTCCATACTATACTTTATCGCGTTATCAATTAATATAATAATTACCTGTTTGAGCTTTAATTCATCTGCCATCACAGTAATCCAAGCTTCATTAAAGTGGAGGTTGATTTCACGCTTATAGGCTGCTTGAAGTTGTTTGCATATTTTCTCGCAAAAACAAACTAAATTGAATTCTTTTGTTTCTAAACTATTTCCAGATTCAGTATCGGCTAAATCGAGAAATTTTTCTGTCATTTTTTGGATTCTAGTAGCTTCTGAATAAATCGATTCAATGGCATCGTGGGCAACCTCTTCATTCCGTATTCCCCTTCTTAGTAAAAGGTCTGCATAGCTTTTAATAACCGTGAGTGGGGTTTTTAATTCATGAGAGGCATCCGAAATAAACTGTCGTTGTTTTTCTAAACTTGACTCTAGTCTGCCAATCATTCGATTAAACGTAACGGCCAGTTTGTGCAGTTCGTCCTTTGTTTCATGTTGAATGACAATTTTTTTCGGGGTACCACTTTGTTCAATATCCTCCATCGTGTTAATCATATTGGAAATAGGCCTCATGATTAGATTCGATAGCCATCTACCGCCTACTAGAGATAATACCGCTCCTAAAATCGTACAAAACGTAAGTATGGATAATAATAAGTCCTTTCCTAATTCCAAGCCTGCTAATTTCTTCCCAAACTCTAGTGTTCCAATAACTTGTCCTTTCGATTTGAATGGCACCCGAACAATAGCAATCTGTTCTTCTTGATTCTTTAATTTAATGGTCACACGCTCTGTTTCTTTTTTATCGGCAAATTTCGCCTTTATTTTAGCAGTCATCTGCTGATCATTTGTTACTTGATTGACAATTTTTGAATCAGGTTGAATGACCCGAATATAAGAATGGTTCGCAAGGTAGGGCAGTAATTTTTCCTTCGTATCGGCAAGGGAGGTTTCCTTGTTAATTTCCTTTATCAATGTATCTGCCTTCTGATGTAGTTCATCATCCTCCATATTGACAGTAATTTTCATAAAAGAAAAAAAGACCACTGAATTTACAGCAATTAATACACAAAGTACCCAAGCGGTTGTGATAAGGTTAATTTTTGTTGTAATCTTCATTTGCTTAATTCTCCCTTACTGTATAACCGATTCCCCTAATCGTTTGAATAATCGTTGGGTCAGAAAAGCCTTCTTCGATTTTCTTTCGTAAATGTCTGATAAACACATCGATGACATTTGTTTCCCCTTCATATTCATAGCCCCATACATGATACAGGATATTTTCCCTTGTGACGATTTTGTTTTTATTAGAAAGCAAATACACTAACAAATCAAATTCCTTCGGGGTTAACGTAATCGAAGTCTCCCCCCTGGTTACCTCTCTCGTTTCAACATTAACGGTTAGATCCCTAATCGCGAAAATGGAGTCATCCGATATTGAAGCCTTGACAGCAATGGAATTCTGACGAAGACAAGAGCGAATTCTCGCCAATAATTCCTCAATCTCAAATGGCTTTGTAATATAATCATTGGCTCCTTGGTCAAGACCTGCCACCTTATCCATTGTCATATTACGGGCAGTTAGTAAGATGACTGGTATGAGAGTATTTACTTTTCGAATTTTCCTTAATACTTCAATGCCATTCATTTCGGGCAGCATGACATCTAATAAGATTAAATCTAGTTTTTCGTTCAAGGCTGATTGCAATCCCGACTTTCCGTCATAAGCAACCACTACCTCATATCCTTCATACTCAAGTTCAATCTTTAGGATCTTTGCAATCTGTTTTTCATCCTCTACTACCAAAATACGCTGTTCCAAGGTTACCTCTCCTTTATGGTGCATTTCTCAAGGCGCCCATTCCAACTATTATGCGTAAAACGCTCCCCTCCAATGTAGCATTATTTTTACTTATATTTCTTTTTTTCATTGAATTTTAATCTTTTTGCACGCAAAAGAGTGCCTAACACCACTACCATTTTTGTTAGGCACTCTTTTTTATGAAGCTATTGAATGGGATTAGTTGATTCCTCCGTAACGAAGTCTTCTGTAGCGTGTTTTCGGATTGCCAAAACAAAGTCAGCAAGGAAGTAGAGTCCTGCTGCTGCCCCTATCCATGTCCAAAAAGGTTCAATGACTCCATACATTGTGACCATAGCTGGATGAACCCATTTCAAGCAAATCATTGACAGGAATACCCAACAGAGGGAAAAGGGTAAGCAAATATGACCATGCAGCTGCATTGGAGCGTCGGAATAATCCCACCATTGGCGATTGAATAATTTCTGCAGCAAGGCACCGCTCGCATACTCAACCAGCGTCGGAATGAAAAAGCATAAAAGGACTACAACCGCCCAATGTGTGCTTGGTGATATCAAAAAAACTAAGAGGAGAGGGGCAATGCCGTACATCGGCTTAAAAGGCCCCCATAAAAAATTGGCCTTAAAAAATGTACCCTTTGTGATGAAGTTATAGCTATTTTCTAGCAGCCAGCCAATAAACGCATACATCGTGAAATAAAAAAGGATAGCCGCCACTCCTTCTACATTAAAAATACCGGGAATTTGTACTTCCATACCATTCAGCAAGCTAATGATCATGGCTAAACCACCTTCCATGGATGGGAATTTTACTCCTATAGGTTTAGCCTCAAAATTTCCAAATATACCTAGAAAACACAAAAAACTATCATGAGCCTCAACTCCCAACCCAACCATAGAAATAAATGTAGAGAACAAGCCGTAGTCACCTAATAAAGGCGGTGAGAGCAGAGCTAGACTTCACATCTTTCGTCTAGTGAAATGGGTATTTCACTTTAACTGGTTAAAGTGATTCATTTTTGCGGCGCTCCGCCCCTTTTCCACTGAAAAAGGGAAATGCGAATTCAACAGGCTTGGTTAGGGAAACCAAGCCTTTCAGATTAACATTTAATTTAATTTGATTTGGACTTTGCTTTCTGTTTTGAACTAAATTTTACAACGGAAGCAAACATGACGACCATGCTCCCTAAGCCGATCCAAGCCAAAGCTGAAGTTGGATGGTTCCAGCTTAAGCCTTTGCCAAAGAAGCATGTCTCCCCTTTATTCGTCATTTAATGAACAAGCTGTTGATTATTATTCACATTGTTTATTATAATTGGTCTATCATCAATAGCAATAAACAACTAACTGATCAAGTGTTTATTACTTAACACAATGCGATTTCCTGTTCATTTATAACAAAAAAATTTTTATAAAGGGGGCGTAAATATGTTGGAACGGCCAACAGATAGACGGATTATTCGAACAAAGCGGTTGATCCGTGATGCTCTTACAGAGCTGATGGAGGAAAAAGGATTTGAAGCGATTACGGTCCGTGATTTGACAGAAAAAGCGGATATCAATCGCGGCACCTTTTATTTGCATTATCGTGATAAATTCGATTTATTAGATCAATGTGAAGATGAGATTATCAACGAGATTCAAAAGCTAACTCATAAGATAGATCCAAAAGATGCATTAAAATTTGATGGTCAAAAAGAACCATTCCCGTTTATCGTTTACTTGTTTGAATATTTACAAGAGAATTCTAGTTTTATGAAGGTTGCCCTAGGTCCAAAGGGAAATGCATCATTTCAGGTAAAATTAAAGGAATTAATTCGAAGGACCTTTTTTCAAAATATCCTCTCCAAATTAAAACAGGAAGAAATGCTAGTCCCAGTTGATTTTCTCATTGCCTATGTCAGCTCAGCCCACCTCGGTGTGATCCAGCATTGGTTAGAAAGCGGGATGGAAAAATCACCGCGGGAAATGGCACTGATTTTATCGCGCATCACCCTTTTGGGTCCTAGACATGTTACAGGGTTGAATAGTAAAGAGCTATAAGGACAGTTTAACCAAGAGGGAATGGCTTAGCTTAGCTTAGCTTATCTAATAAATTCAATTCACTAGGATGGGAAATTTTTTTTGTTGCAAAAATTGAACTGATGGTGATATTATAGACATTGCTTGAAACATAAGTATAAAAAAATGAACCAATAGTTCGAGGGGAGATAATGATGGGATCATCCAATGTCAATAATAACCGTCCACCGTATGGGATTCTTGCCATCCTTATGATCGGGGCTTTTATTTCAATGTTAAACGAAACACTTTTAAATGTAGCACTTCCATCGATTATGAAGGATTTAGATGTCGAAACATCGACCGTTCAATGGCTTTCAACAGGATATATGCTGGTGAATGGAATTATGATACCTGCAACTGCCTTTTTGATTCAAAAATATTCCGTAAGAGGGTTATTCCTAACTGCGATTAGTTTATTTACAATTGGTACATTCCTTGCAGGATTCTCTACCGTTTTTCCTGTTTTATTAATTGCTCGGTTAATCCAAGCTTCTGGATCAGCCATTATGATGCCACTATTAATGAATGTAATGTTAACAAGCTTTCCACCTGAAAAAAGAGGAGGAGCTATGGGGCTTTTCGGGCTAATTTTCATTTTCGCACCAGCAGTTGGACCTACCTTATCTGGTTGGATGCTTGAACATTTTGACTGGAGAATGTTATTCCATTTTGTCTCACCAATTGCTGTGATTGTTCTATTAATTGGTGTTTTCCTGCTTAAAGATAAAAAAGAAAAAGTAGATATCCGTCTTGATTTGGTCTCGCTTTTGTTATCAAGTGTGGGCTTTGGCGGACTGTTGTATGGATTTAGCTCAGCAGGTAGCAAGGGCTGGGATAGTCCACAAGTATATGTAACGATTATTGTCGGAGCGATTTCATTGATTGCGTTTATTTTCCGTCAACTTAAACTTGAAAAACCAATGCTTGAATTCAGAATTTATAAATACCCAATGTTTGCATTATCATCAGCGATATCTGTTGTCATCTCTATGGCCATGTTTTCAGCTATGTTGCTTTTACCAATCTATGTTCAAACAATTCGTGGAATTTCTCCAATGAAATCGGGCTTGATGATGCTTCCAGGTGCGATTTTAATGGGAATTATGTCTCCTATCACTGGGAAATTATTTGATAAGATTGGCGGCCGGATATTAGCTGTTATTGGCTTAACCATTACTGTTATAACCAGTTATTTCTTCAGCAAATTAACCCTTGATACATCTTATGCACATTTAATACTTTTATATTCAGCACGGATGTTTGGGATGTCGATGGTGATGATGCCGGTCATGACAAATGGCTTAAACCAATTGCCAGCACGTTTCTATCCACACGGAACTGCGATGAACAGTACACTGCAACAGGTGTCAGGGGCAATTGGTTCTGCGTTGCTCGTCACAATCATGACAAGTCGTACGAAAACACATGCAACCGATTTAGCGGCCTCTGCTATGAAACACTTAACCGAGAAACCTACTCCAGCAATATTAGCTGAAATGAAGCAACAGGTTGCCATGAAAGCGATGTTGGAAGGGATAAACGATTCATTCGTCGTTTCGGTTGGAATTGCCTGTATTGCTCTTGTTCTTGCCTTCTTTATTAAACGCGCAAAACAAGCTGAGGATCCAAACGAAGTGAAACCAACTGATCAACAAAAGATTGTCAAAAAATTAGTAGAAAACTAAGCTGTAAGGGGTGACGATATGTCACCTCTTTTTTTCATATATACATACATTTGAAGAGGGGTCCTTTTAAAATTTTTGTATCCGAGCAACTATTTGGTCAAGGAAATTTTCCGTCATCGAACTCTTTTTTTGAAATAATAAACATATTGCCCCGTTCTGTTCATTGTTAAAACCGTCTGGAGTTGTAAAATAATATCATAAGAACAGTTTATCTTCTGGGAGGTTATGAGAATGGATCCAACCATTAAAGTGGAACAAGTCAATAAAAGCTTTGGTAAAAAACCCGTTTTGAATGATGTTAACTTAACAATCCCAAAAGGGCAGTTATTCGGGTTCATCGGTCCTTCTGGGGCAGGGAAAACTACGCTTGTCAAAATGATTGTCGGCATGGAAAAGGCCGATATCGGGACGATTCATGTTTTAAATAAAAAAATGCCCAATCTCGGTTTGCTGCAGGAAATCGGTTATATGGCCCAATCCGATGCCTTGTATGTAGAGTTAACCGGTGAAGAGAACCTGAAATTTTTCGCATCGCTTTATAAGCTGAATAAGGAGGAACAGAAACAGCGGATTGCCTATGCAGCTGGCTTAGTAAACCTGACAGCTGACTTAAAAAAACGGGTTGCCGCCTACTCCGGGGGAATGAAGCGGCGCTTATCACTGGCCATCGCGCTCATTCAAGATCCAAAGGTATTAATCCTTGATGAACCCACCGTCGGCATTGACCCCGAATTAAAATTGTCCATTTGGAATGAATTGTTACGGTTGAAAAACGAAGAAGAAAAAACGATCATTGTAACCACCCATGTGATGGATGAAGCCGTGAAATGTGATTATGTAGCCATGGTCAGAGATGGGCGAATTATCACTAGTGGTTCACCAAACGAGTTAAAAGCGTTATACGAAACTGACGATTTTGATGAGGTATTCCTGAAAGCGGGGGTGAAACAAGCATGAGAGTCTTGGCATTAATCAAAAGAATTTGTCAGCAAATGTTCAGGGACAAACGAACCTTAGCCTTGTTGTTTGTCGCACCCTTATTAATTTTGACCCTGATGTACTTTTTATTTAATGGCAGTACCGTTAACCCGAAATTAGGTGTTGTCGGGATTGATGAAAATCTCGTAAAAATCATCGAAAAGGCAAAAATTGATGTAAAACAGTATGAAAAGGTAACCGCTAAAACAGTCGTAGCTGACGACCTGGACGGTTTATTGGAGCAGGATAACGGAAAATTCAAGTTAACATTGCAGAACGATGACCCCGGTACAGCGAAGGCTTTACAAATGAAGGTTAACCAAGCGGTCGCAGCGGCTGGACAAATCAAGTTGATTCAGCAAAATCCTGCACTTGCGGCTAATATCACTCAAAAAAACATTGAAACAAAATATGTTTACGGAAATAAAGACACCGTCTTTTTTGATGTATTAAGTCCGATTTTAGTCGGATACTTTGTCTTCTTCTTTGTGTTTATCATTTCAGGAATAGGATTATTGCGCGAGCGGACAACTGGTACATTGGAAAGGTTGATGTCAACGCCAATCCGAAGGACAGAAATTGTCACGGCCTATTTGGTTGGTTATGGAATATTTGCCGTTATTCAAACAGTTATCGTCGTTTTCTATTCCATTAACGTTCTTGACTTGGTTCTTGTCGGTTCCATTTGGAATGTGCTCTTGATTAATTTGTTGCTTGCATTGGTTGCATTATCTTTAGGGATTCTTTTATCGACTTTTGCAGCATCTGAATTCCAAATGATTCAATTTATCCCGATCGTGATTATTCCGCAGATCTTTTTTGCCGGAATCTTCCCACCAGAGGGAATGGCGGATTGGCTGCGAGCCGTTGGAAAAATTATGCCCATCTACTACGCAGCAGGCGCATTAAAAGATGTTATGTATAAAGGGGCTGGCTTCAGCGAAATTAGCGGCGACCTTCTCGCCTTGGTCATCTTCGCAGCCATCTTCATAGTGCTTAATATCTTTGCCTTGAAAAAATACCGGAAATTATAATAAGAAAAGCGCAAGGCGCCCGCCTATCGGCGTATGGACTGGAGCGCTTCGACTGAGATAAATGTAAACTCGCCGACTGGCAAGCCGTTAGGCGAAGACAG
>NZ_DALZYO010000051.1:0-31542 GCF_031988165.1 Neobacillus sp. | reverse complement strand
CGGTTTGTAACCATTTTCATTCTCTGTGGTGAAGCGCCGGTTTTTGCGCTTCATGGATGGCTAACGGGTGCTTTAGTGAAAGAAGAATTAATTGACTTTAAGATTGAGATCATATTTTAGTTTTTCCATTAAAGGGCGCTTTAATTGAGCAAGGATCACAAAGTTATCAAACTTTTTTATAAAAGGATGATTCAATTTAATTTAGAAAAAGCGTGTTTTGATCAATCTATTTTCAAAACACGCTTTTTTTTATTTGTTCTTTTATCAAGGTTTATTAAGGTAATTTAATCAAACTTTATTCCAAGGCTACATTAACATTTTTTATTAAACAAACGTATACGTTAGATAAACAAAAATGAGTACAATATTGTTTGATTTCTAGGACAGAAAAGGTTTAATCCGGTGTCAAAATAATATTAACAACTTAGGTGTCATGATATATTTACCAAATGTTACATCTTTTATTGGAGGATTTTAGCTAGAAATGTCTAATATTGTCCTTAAGCATAGTTTTTTAGGGGGCAAGTTATATGTATTTAGCTGAAATGAAGCTTTGGAATTTTAGAAAATATGGTAGTGATAATGGTGACCCTGGTCTAAACGTCATGTTCAATAACGGCTTAAACCTGCTAGTTGGTGAAAACGATTCAGGGAAGACAGCCATAATCGATGCTATCAAATATATTTTAGGAACACAAAGTAACGATATTAATAGGGTTTCAGAGAAAGATTTTTTTAAACGGGCAGATGGAATAAGAGAGCGAAACCTTAAGATTGAATGTATCTTTAAAGGAATTTCTCCCGCTGAAGGTGCTCACTTTCTAGAGTGGCTTACGTTTGATGAAGATAATAAATATGAATTGCGAGTACGACTTGACTCTAAGTATACTGAGAACCGAATAGTTACCGACATAAGAGCTGGAATAAATGGTGCAGATCTTCAGCTTGATGGAGATGCAAGGGAACTACTAAGAACGACTTACTTAAAGCCGTTAAGAGATGCGGAAAATGAATTGACTCCAGGTTACCGGTCTCGCCTTGCTCAGATCTTGAAAAATCATCAATTATTCAAGTTAGATAAAGAAGAAGATCATCCGTTAGTACACTTTATTAAAGAAGCGAATAAGCAAGTGGATCTGTATTTCTCAGATGATAGCATAACAATAAAGCAACAAGATGGAACTGATGGACAAACAATAAATGTTACTGGAAAGCAACTTAGTGATGATCTAAACAGATACCTTACTGAAATCTTTCCGCAAGGCAGCAACAATACTGCTACTTTTAACATTTCATCTGTTGAATTATCTGATATTCTGAGGAAACTAAGTTTAGTATCATTGCGGATATCATAGGCAAGCCATTACATAAATTTGGTGTTTCGATTGTAAATGTTGGTAGTACTGCGTTCCTTAGATACTCTCGAATATTTACACGTCAAAATGGTTCTTCAATGAATATTCCTGTTGCGGTAATTACAGACCTAGACGTTCGACCTATTGAGTACTACAATGATCAGGCGAATGAAGTAACTACTAAAGTATATTGTATAAACGATAGTAATATCGAGGAATTACAGAATCAATTTCCGGATATTTCCTTTGATGCGATTAAAGATGAGGTTTTTAAAAGTAAATCCTCTTTTGAAGAGGCACTTCAAACAATTAAATTAACTAAAAGAGCCCCAATAGGGTTTAAGAATTACTGTGTTGAGAAAAGCCAATGTGAGATTAACATGGAGTTTATTGAAAGTATTCGACTAAAAAATCGTGAAGCTAAACAGCGACGTTTTGTACAGGACAAAGTAGAAGCTTTTATTTCATCTAAATGGACATTAGAATATGATATTGCTCTTAGTGATTTACGTGATTACATCTTTAAATCCATATGGGCTTCTCGAATAGAGAAAAATAGTGGGGAGATTGAATTTAACGAAGAAGTATTCTCTGAACAATTAGAATCCGAACTACACGAGCGAAAGAAGTATTGGGAGGAAAATGAACATACACCAAAAGAGATTGCTTATGAGATTTACATGTCACTGTTGAAAGGAGGCCTATCAAAGGCCATTAATGCGCAGTATTTGGCAAACCTACTGTATAGAAACAAAGAAAGGGTTCGTGAGATATTGGAGAGAGATGAGTACTTAAAGTACCTTGTAGATGCAATTCACTATGTTACGAATACTACCGGCACCTTAGGAGGTGAATAAATGTGATATTTGAACTGATTACGGAAGATGAAATAGCTGCTGCCGAAAAAGTATTTCTCCCTGAAGGTGTCCATTTTAACGAGCAACGAAAGCAGGTAATCAAATGCTTGGAAACTAAGGATATTAAAGCAGCTCCAGGAAGTGGAAAAACAACGGCGTTGTTATCTAAAATTTCATTCTCGCTAATCGTATGCCATTTAAAGATCAAAGTGGAATCTGTGTATTGACCCACACGAACGTGGCAATAGATGAGATTAAAAGTAAACTTGGACCTAAAGCAGATATTTTGTTTAAATATCCAAACTTTTTTGGCACATTTCAGCAATTTGTCGATAAATTTTTAGCTATACCATATTACGCAATGGTCACGAAAAGTAGAGCTGTTACCATGGATGAAAGATATTACGAAGAGAAAATGAATAAGCAAGTTATGAGTAATATTAGAGGTGTCAAAGCTCAAACCTTAAAAAATACCCGCTATTTTCTACTCGGCAACAAGTTAGACCCGTCAAAAGTTAGGATTCAGTTGGAAGAAGGAAGGAGATTGTTAACATTAGGATTAAATGGTAGAAAAATTGAGGTAAATCGCCCACGAAGGGGGATTGCTAAGAATTTTTCAATGAAGGAAAAGGAAGATATTATAGACTTTTTGGACCGTTTAAAACAAAAGGCTTTATTAGATGGAGTTTTATGCTATGATGATGCTTATTTTTTGGCAAATCGTTATCTAGAGAAATATGGTCAACTATTAAAAGACTTATTTATTCATCGTTTTAAGTTCGTTTTTGTGGACGAGGCTCAAGACACGTATTCTCATCAAAGTGCAATTCTTGAAAGTATCTTTGATGATAGAGTTGTAGTTCAGAAATTTGGAGATACTCATCAGTCCATTTTTGGCAATAAGGGGGCTGATGAGGAAAATAGTTGGACTCCTATCGACGGTAATTGTCTAAAGATTAATGATAGCCAACGATTTGGAGTTCGGATTGCTCAGAAACTTAGGAGAATTTGTGCTGACGAAAACCATGAATTATATGGAAGTAATACGGTTCCATCCCTAAAGCCTCATATTTTACTATTCAACCAAAGTAATTCAACACATGTTTTAGAGCGATTTGCTGAATTAGTTTACAAAAATGGACTTCATATGGCAGATGAGAGTGGGAAGATTGGATCGTTTAAGGCAATCGGCTGGCGAGGTAATAGAACCGACAATGTTACTGAGAAGCCATGTCTTAATACCTACTGGCCTTCTTACAACAAAAAGGCTTCTGAAATAGAATCTACTTACCATAATAATCTTTGCTCATATATTAAAAAAACATTAAGGAATGTAGAGGTGCAACATTGTTCAAAAGTGTATTATGACTCCATTATTAATGCAATTATTCGTTTCCTTTACCTTGCCGATGTTAGAGATACAACAAGTGGGAGAGAAAGGCATTTCCACAGAAGTTCATTATTGAAATATTTAAAGAAAAATCATAAAGATGAATATTTCCAGATGCAGAAACTTATAAGTGAATGGGTGCTGAAAATCCATTCTCATGTAGACGTTTATAACAACGAAGTGCTTGAGGCTCTAAAAAATTTCTTAACAATTGATTTGAAAAGAATTTGGCCACAGATTAATCTCATTAGACTTACACATTTTCTTGAGAGCTCTGATGAAGCAGTTGGTCAGGAGCAGGAAGTAACAACAGTAGGTAACCAATATATATCCTCTCAATACCCAGAAATTAAGATTGACATTAATACAGTTCATGCAGTAAAAGGAGAGACACATAGGGCGACACTATACCTGGAAACATTTAATTATGAAAGGGACCTAAAAAAGTTGTTGCCCTTTTTAAAAACAAGAAAACATTATCAAGAATTTTTCGAAGATAGGGACATAGTATATTCATATCAACAAGCACAATCTGTATGTAATAGTATAGCACGGCACTTTCGAAAAACAGTATTAAAAGAACACATTTGTTGTATAAAAGAGCTAACAAGATATAGAAGAACTCTTATGGAAGAAGAAATTTGTCCTTTTGCAATTGCCTATGTCTATTGGAGATTAAGACTTCAAGGTTTCAAGAAATATGAGTATGTCGACAATTGGGGGACTACTCCATTCTTTAAAGAAAGTGCTCAAGATTATGGATATCCAGTCTATTCTTATAAATTTAAAGAATGGTTACGAGAACTACAAGAAGAGAATGTAGTACTTACCGATAATATATCTTCTTCGAGAAACACATATATGTGGGTTTTAAATCATTTAATAAAAGAATTGGTGATTGCTGAATTTTACCGCTGCTTAGAATATGGTTTGAATTGGAGAGATAATCATAATAAGAATTATACTATTAATTCTATCTATAGCTTGAAATATATGCCAAAGCTTCTAATTTACAAAGATTCAAATCAATACTATTGTATAAAAGAAGCAAAAATAGAACTTAATGAATTAAAAAAAGAAATGACAAAAATCACCTGCATAAACTCAAACCTAAAGATTAACAGGAATAGAAAAACAATAAGAACAGAATATGATAAAGAGCAAGTGTATAAAACAAGGAAGTTTCCAATTTTATGACTAAGAAATATTGTGTATTTCAACTTTTAAACAATTAATACTGAAGGTTAACGAACTTTTGTGTCACTAGTAAGTAGAAAAATGTTATCTATAATTTTCTGGAAATGAAATATGAATAAAATATGTTAAATACATTCCAGTATTAATCTCTTTTGCAAGTAGAAATAAAATACCTAATTCTGGTCCTGACTAAGAATAAAAGTGGGGAGGAATAAAATTTCGTCCGGACTTTTATGTCATTTTCAAGATTTCTATTTCATTTTGTCCGGACTTTTATGTCATTATTATTGCCGCAAAGGTCCAAAGTATTATATTAAATAATGAATAAAGTGGTTTAACTGGTTGTAAACCACATATGGAAGAAGCGTCCGGACTTTTGTGTCATTTTTGTCCGGACTTTTGAGTCACTCGTCATGTGTCAAAAAAAATGCTGCGAAATAAAAATAGACAAAAATAAATGACACAAAAGTATTAAATATTAAGGACTTTTGTGTCATTTTTACAATCCGAAAAAACTAAAAGGGAAGAAAATTACCTTAAAAAGACTTTTGTGTCATTTTATTTAGTACTTTTGTGTCACTCGTCAACTAAAGGGGGCTTTTGTTTACCAAAAGGGGTGCCTTTAAAAAAGATTATTACGTAAAATATAAATTTGACGTAATAATCTATATGCAGTAAGATGTAGAAGTGAGGTGTTATATGGTAAATCAGACAAAACAACAAAATTATAAAAAATTGCAAACCTTACTTAATGAATTACCCTGGTATGTTGAAGAATTTATTAATCATAAGCTAAGAAAACTTTCTACAGCATCATTGTTCAATTACTGTCACGATTATAAAATTTTTTTTAATTGGACGATTAGTGAGCAATTATGGACCGGTACCGTTAAGGAAATACCCTTGGAGCGATTAGAACAAATGACAGTTCTTGAGGTGGAAAACTTTTTAAACTATCTTCACTATCAATTAAATAATAAAGAACTTACTGTGAATCGTAAATTATCTGCATTAAAATCCCTGTTTAATTATTTGCAAAATATTGCTGAAACACCAGATTTAAAGCCGTATATCAATCGAAATGTGATGGCGAAAATAGAATTCAATGAAGTGAAAGAAAGCATGGAAACGAAAGCAAATAAAATGGAAGGAAAAATTTTACTTGGGGATGAATATGAGAAGTTCCGCTTATTTGTGGCCAATGATTACGGTGAATTGAATAAAGATAACAAAAAAATATTTAATTTTTATCAGTTAAACAAAGAACGTGATACGGCAATTGTATCGTTAATTTTAGGATCCGGACTGCGTCTCTCGGAGTTAATTGGCATTGAATTAGATGATATCGATTTTAGCAAGTATTGTGTAAGAGTAATCAGAAAAGGAAATAAAGAACAATTTGTTTACTTCAGCCAGGTTGCCATGGCCGACCTGCAAGAATATCTAGCTATTAGGGCTGCTAAGTACCAAGTTGATAAAAATAATAAGGCTTTGTTCATTTCTGCTCCAATGGGTCCTAAAGGAAAATCACGTAGACTTACCGCCAGATCCGTCGAAAAATTAATTGAAAAGTATGCAACTGCCTTTGGCAAACCATCCTTATCCGTACATAAGTTGAGACATTCGTTTGCTACCAGATACCATGCAGAAATCAATGATGTCCCAAAGTTAAGACGGCAATTAGGCCATTCATCGATTCAAACAACGATGATTTACACGCACATTAAAAACGATGATCTAAAAATTGCTGTCGATAAAATGGATATGCCGAAAGATATAGTTGAATGAAGAAAAAAATTACAATATATAGCAGCTGCCATTTATGGACGTGCAGCTGCAATTTTTGTTTTTTAGTTAACATAATATTTATTATGTTAACTTATTTAAAATTGTCTCATCGACTAAGTATACTTAAGATAATGAGACGATATAAATTTTCATTAAAGTCTATTAATATCATTTAATCATTATTTTAATGAGTGGTTTTAGTTCATATAGATTTTAACTTGCTACTCATAACCAATAGAAATTTTTTTAGACTGCTAATTTTTAATAATTTATTCAAATGTGAGTTTATCTTGATTTTTTTGTAATAAATATAATAATTGTCATTTATTTCTTTTATTCGATTTCCCTATTATTACTTTTACTTATACATTTCAAAAGGATAAATCCCGTATTTTGCTACCTTCTTTATAAAATCGACCCCTCCCCTGCTTTCATTAATCCCTTCTTTTCTTTTTTTGTTAGCTAAGAAACAAATATTTTCAACTTTCGTTTTGAATAGTTTTTTAAAATTAATGATTGACAAATAAAATATTCAGAAGTATCATTCCAATGAATGAATATATCCTCGTTAGGTGAGGCTCCTATACAAACATAGGCCACTGCCCGGAAATATCGAAAGATGCCAATGGGTAGAACAGGAATTGTCGGATTAAGGCTTTTCATAAGGTGGCTAAGGGTTACCCTTTACGTTGTATAGTGCCAAAACTCAACTTGGGGGAATTGGTTTATTTGCTATGAACTTATGCCCCTAGGAAGATTCCTTGGGGCTTTTTCATATGTATAAGATAAGGAGTGAACTGGAAAATGGACAGTAGTTATCGAATATGTAGTATGTTGAATCATTCGTTTTTATCGTTAAGCAGGAATTCCGGTATTCCCCCATCGTGAATTAGGTCTGTCTATTTTCAGTGTGCCTTCAAATCCTTCCCCATCTGAAAATATACCCCCTTTTTCCCTTTTTGATGAAGGAATACTGAACTTCCGTGCTAAAAATTCGGGAGTTTTTATTTTGCTTTGAAAAGGGGCTGTTTCCTATGCAACTCAATACTTTCACAAATGCTAATCAAAAAAATAAATTTGGTTGGGCCGATATTTTTGTTATTTTCTTATTATTAGCAATTTTATATGCCTCTGCCAAACTTGGTTCAGGAATGAGGGTTCCCCTCTCTACAGTACAACAATCAAATTTAAGCCTTGATCTGAAATGGCTACCTTACTATGCCGGTCGTTCGCTCCTCCGGATGTTTATCGCATTTGCTGCATCCTTACTCTTTACCTTTGTTTATGGACGAATCGCTGCCTATAACCGGACTGCAGAAAAATTTATGATTCCTGCAATCGATATTCTGCAATCTGTACCTGTACTTGGATTCCTATCCGCTACAGTTCTTGCTTTTATGGCGTTATTTCCAGGTAGTTTGCTAGGTGTAGAGTGTGCGTCCATATTTGCCATTTTTACCGGACAGGTCTGGAATATGACGTTTAGTTTCTATCATTCTCTTAAGACGATTCCTCGTGATTTGGATGAAGCAACAAAAATTAATCGATTGGGTCGTTGGCAACGATTTTGTAAATTAGAATTACCGTTTTCGATGATTGGTTTAGTTTGGAACAGTATGATGTCGTTTGGCGGAGGCTGGTTCTTTCTTGCAGCCAGTGAATCCATTAGCGTTCTAAATCAAGATATCCATTTGCCAGGGATTGGATCGTATATGGCAATGGCTGCAGACGAAGGAAATATCATGGCTATCATTTATTCAATTTTGACCATGATCCTCTTAATCGTCGTGGTCGATCAATTGTTTTGGCGTCCCATTATTGCATGGAGTCAAAAATTCAAAAATGAACAGGTAGAAGCAAGTGATATTCCGACCTCTTGGGTATTTGATATCTTAAAACGGGCAAGATTTGTTCGTTTTATCAACCAAAAGGTACAAATATTGTTTCATGATTGGTTTATCTTGGGTAAGAAAAAAACATCAAAAGGTTCTATTCCGGTAATCCCTGAACACATAAAAAAAATCTTCAAATGGTTGCTTATGGCTCTCATTGCCACGATGGTCGGTAAATATATTTTTGAAGGGATTCTAGAAATTATTAAATTAAGCGGGAAAGAAATCCTTCATGTTGTCTATCTTGGTTTATTGACAGCTTTTCGGGTGTTCCTATCAACACTGTTTGGAGTCATATGGACACTTCCAGTTGGTGTCTTTATCGGGACGAATCCTCGTCTCGCTCGTGTTGCTCAACCAATTATTCAAGTTTTGGCGTCATTTCCTGCCAATATGGCTTTTCCAATCTTCATTATTTTATTTTTAAAGCTAAGAATTTCGATGGAGATTGGTGTCGTCCCTCTAATGATGTTGGGTACACAATGGTATGTACTTTTTAATGTCATTGCAGGCGCTATGGCGATTCCATCTGACTTGAATGAAGCAAGTTCGATACTAAAATTAACACGTATTCAGAAATGGAAACGGCTTATCCTCCCTGCTGTCTTTCCGTTTCTTGTTACCGGTTGTATTACTGCAAGCGGTGGCGCATGGAATGCAAGTATTGTTTCAGAAATTGTATCTTGGAAAAATAATACCCTTCAAGTGTCAGGATTAGGTTCATATATCGCTCAAGCAACAACAAATGGTAATTGGCCAGAAATTATCTGGAGTATTATTGTGATGTGTTTATTAGTTGTAATGGTAAATCGTCTATTTTGGCGCCGATTATACGATTTGGCTGAAAAGAAATATCATTTGGATTAGAGGTGAAAGTTATGAAAAAAACATTAATTGAATTAAACCAAATTAGCAAACGATACATTTTACCCAATCAAACTAGTGGTAGCATTTTAGAAGATATCAATATTAATATTAAAGAAGGAGAATTCGTTTCAATATTAGGCCCTTCAGGATCAGGAAAATCGACACTGCTCCGAATTATTGCTGGCCTAGTCTCCCCTTCTCAGGGAACTGTTTTATATAACGGAAAGCCCATTGTTTCAACCAATCCTGGAGTAGGTATGGTGTTTCAGTCTTTTGCATTATTTCCTTGGCTTACTGTTCTTGAAAATGTGAAGCTTGGTCTTGAAAATAAATCCTTAAAAGAAGCAGAAATAATGCGTAAAGCACTCTCAGTAATTGATATGATTGGTCTTGATGGTTTTGAAGGAGCCTATCCAAAGGAGTTATCTGGAGGAATGCGACAACGTGTAGGTCTTGGCCGTGCTCTCATTATGGAGCCTGATATTCTTCTCATGGACGAACCATTTTCAGCCCTTGACGTATTGACTGCAGAGAATTTAAAGAATGATTTGCTTGAGCTATGGACGGAGAAGAAAATCCCAACCAAAAGTATTATCATGGTTACCCATAGTATTGAGGAGGCAGTATATATGTCGGACCGGGCTATCGTTTTGTCAAAGGACCCCGCTCGGGTAATAGCAGACATTCCAATTACCATGCCACATTGGCGTGATAAACAAGAGTCTTCATTCACATCTTTAGTCGATCGCATTTATTCTATTTTGACAAAAAAAGAAATCAAATCCCCTGATACTACTGGAGTACAGAAGAAGAAGATGGAGAAAGTTCAGCAAGTTCCTGCGGGGGCACTCACAGGTTTCATCGAATTGATTGCCGATCTTGGCCAAAAAGTTGACTTATACAAACTAGCAGATCAATTAAACCTAGATCTCGAAGATTTCCTGCCTATTGTTGAAGCGGCACAAATGCTACACTTTGCCCTCATTCAACATGGTGATATCGAGTTGACCGAGGTTGGTCATCAATTTGCTGATGCTAGTGTACTTGACCGTAAGATTCTGTTTAAAGAAAGTGTTCTGAGTTATATTCCAATAATGGAAAAACTAGTATGGATTTTACATTCGAAATCAAATCATAAAATGGAGCGGGAATTTTTCGTGGAGATTTTTGCGAAACATTTTGGAGCAAAAGAAGCTGAGCTTCAAATGGATATCTTAATCGATTGGGGAAGATATGCAGAGCTTATTTCTTATGATGAGAATGCCAAGGTACTTTTCTTAGATCATGATTCAACAGCTTCAGGATGATAGAAAAAAGTTAGTTTGTCGTTTTTTAGTTTTATTAGTGCTTAGAAAGCTTTCCAGCTTTCTAAGCACTAGATAGTTAATTACCCAACACTTTCTATTCCATTGCGTTTAGTAAATTGACTATTATACAAATCAGCATAAAAACCGTCTTTTTCTAACAGTTCCTGATGATTCCCTTTTTCAATTACACTTCCTTGATTCATCACTAGGATTAAATCTGCGTCGCGAATTGTTGATAGCCGGTGAGCGATAATAAAGCTTGTGCGTCCCTTCATCAAATGGTTCATTGCTTTTTGAATCTGAACTTCTGTCCGGGTATCCACACTGCTCGTTGCTTCATCAAGAATTAAAATGGCAGGATTAGCAAGAATAGCCCGTGCAATCGTTAATAATTGCTTTTGACCTTGTGAGATATTAGAAGCTTCCTCGTTCAAAATCGTATCATAGCCTTCTGGCAGCGTTCGAATAAAATGGTCAGCATTGGCTGCTCGCGCTGCTGCAACAATTTCTGCTTCTGTTGCTCCTTCTCGGCCATAAGCTATATTTTCACGGATCGAACTATTGAAGAGCCAGGTATCTTGAAGCACCATTCCAAACAGACCTCTCAGATGCTCCCTTTTTAAATCCCGAGTATCAATTCCATCAATTACTATTTTACCTGAATTAATTTCATAGAAACGCATTAATAAATTTATCAGCGTTGTTTTCCCTGCGCCTGTTGGTCCAACAATAGCAACCCGCTGTCCTGGTTTCACATCAATATTCATGTCATCAATAAGTGGTTCATTTTCATTATAACCGAAGGAAACATGTTCGAACCTAACTTCCCCTTTTGGAGTAACGATCTCCGTAGCTGCAACCGCTTCAGGCACTTCTTCCGTTTCATCTAATATTTCAAATACACGTTCCGCACTTGCAATCGTTGATTGGATTACGTTCGCGATATTAGCGGTTTGGGTAATTGGCTGGCTAAATTGTCTTGCATATTGAATAAAAGCTTGAATATCTCCAATTTCAATCGCTTTTTTCGTTACTAATATACCCCCAACTACCGATACAAGGACATAGCCAATATTATTGATAAACGACATTAATGGCATGATCATGCCAGACATAAATTGAGCCTTCCAGCCTGATTGATAAAGTGCTTCATTGGTTTCTTCAAATTTTTCTATCGATTTTTGTTCTTGGCCAAAAACTTTGATAACCTTATGACCCGTGTACATTTCTTCCACGTGCCCGTTAAGCTGACCAAGTGATTTTTGTTGACCCTTAAAATAGGTTTGTGATTTTTTCGCTATTTTCATAATGGCAACAAAGCTGAGTGGGAGTGTTAAGACCACTATTAGTGTCATCAGTGGACTAATCGAAAGCATCATTACAATGACCCCAATTAAAGTAACAACTGATGTGATCAGCTGGGTTAAACTTTGCTGAAGTGTGGTACTGATATTATCCACATCATTTACAGCACTACTTAGAATTTCACCATGGGTACGGGAGTCAAAGTATTTTAACGGCAGCCTATTGAGCTTTTCCTCCACTTCTTTACGGAGATTGTAGACCGTTTTTTGTGCCACCCCCGCCATGATATACTGTTGAATATAAGCAAAAGCTGCACTCAAAATATAAAGTCCTATCAAAAGAAGAACAATTTGACCAATATAATCAAAATCAATTTTGGCACCAGGAACACCTCTAAGTTTCATCATTAGACCTTCAAACAGTTTTGTCGTTGCTTTACCCATAATTTTTGGGCTGACAATCGCAAATACAGTACTAATGATCGCTGTAATCAACACGGATAACAGCTGTAATTTATGAGGTTTCAAATAACCTATTAATCTTTTTAGTGTTCCTTTAAAATTCTTTGCTTTTTGGATTGGCATTCCCATTCCCATGGGACCGAATCCCCCGCCTGGACCAGGTCTTCCCGCTCCAGGACCTTGTTGAGGTTTGTGGTTCTTGGAATCTCTGCTCATGCGATTTCCTCCTCTGACAGCTGTGACATAACAATTTCACGATAAACCGCACAGGTTTCCATTAACTCCTTATGTCTTCCAATTCCAGCAATTTCGCCATTATCGAGGACAATAATCTGATCGGCATCCATAATCGTGCTTACACGTTGGGCAACGATTAGCATTGTGGAAGAAGCGGTTTCTGCTTTTAAAGCAGCACGGAGCTTAGCATCTGTTTTAAAATCTAACGCTGAAAAACTATCATCAAAAATATAGACTTCAGGTTTTCTTACTAGAGCTCTTGCGATCGACAAACGCTGTTTTTGCCCACCAGAAACATTTGTTCCACCTTGAGCAATGACCGAATTGAACCCATCTGGCATATTTTCGATAAACTCAATTGCCTGTGCAATTTCTGCTGCATGGTGCACGTCGGCATCACTTGCATCTTCTTTTCCGTATCGGATATTTTCTGAAATGGTACCGGTAAAAAGTACAGCTTGCTGCGGTACAAAACCAATCTTTTCGCGAAGGCTTTCCTGCGTCATTTCACGTACATCTGCTCCGTCGACAAGCACCCTACCACTTTCAATATCATAAAAACGAGGAATCAAATTAATAAGTGTCGATTTACCAGAGCCGGTCCCGCCGATAATAGCCGTTATTTCTCCCGGGTTCATTTTAAAAGAAATATTTGAAATAGCAGGCATTTCTGCACCAGGATAGCTAAAGGTTACATTTTGAAATTCTACTTGCCCTTTTTTAGCTTCTGCGGAAACAGGTTCAGACGGATCTTGAATATCCGCAACCGTTTCAAACACTTCGTTAATTCTAACGGCTGATACCGATGCTCTTGGAATCATCACGAACATCATCGATAACATAACGAAGGAGAACATTATTTGCATCGCATATTGAAGAAACGCCATCATGTCGCCAACTTCCATATGACCATTACTTATCCGAATTCCCCCAAACCAAACAATCGCTACTGTTGTAAGGTTAAGAACAATCATCATAATGGGCATCATCGCGGCCATGAGTTTATTAACCTTAATAGCTGTTTGCGTTAGATCCCAGTTTGCTTCATTAAAACGTTTTTTCTCATGGGTTACCCGGTTAAATGAACGAATGACACGGATACCAGTTAAATTTTCTCTTAAAACTCGATTAAGTTTATCCAACTTAACTTGCATTGCCTTAAATAGAGGAATTCCTTTTCGCGCAATTACGATAATCGTAATGACAAGAACAGGTAAAGACACGGCCAAAACTAAGGTTAATTTCGTATCTTTTGATAAGGCCATAATGATACCGCCAATACACATCATTGGAGCCATCACCATCATCCTTAGCATCATCACTAACACCTGCTGGATTTGCGTGATATCGTTTGTTGTCCTAGTAATTAAGGAAGCAGTCCCGAGTTTATCAAACTCATGTAATGAAAAATTACCAACATGAGAAAATAGCTTGCTCCGAAGTAATTTACCGAAACCAGCTGCAGCCTTTGCAGAATAGAAGCTGGCAACGATAGAACAAATCATACCTCCTGCTGCAACCAGCAACATTAGGCCGCCAATTTTCCAAATATAGTGGGTATCGCCTGTAACCACGCCATTATCGACAATATCTGCCATTAATGTAGGTAAATAAAGTTCAGCTAATGACTGCAGAAGGACAAGACCTAAAACAAAGTAAATCGGTATTTGAAATGGTTTCAAAAATCTGCTTAATTTTATCAATTGGGTTCAACTCCCTATTAAATTGTTAATGAATACACAATACAATATATTTATGAACTGAATATGAACTAGTATATTCACTCCATTTTCTCAAACTTTCACTATCTTAACCTATTAGCGATTTAGTTCACTAAAATAGTGTTGAACTTTAGTGAGTAAATCAGCAAGCTGCTCACTTTCCTCTTCACCTAAATAATCAATTAAACCAGTAAAGGTTTCAGTGAACCGAATTCTCGCTTTCGCTGTAGCCTCCATCCCTGTTGGTGTAAGTTTAATTTTAACAGCACGTCTATCTTCTGGATCAACTGTGCGCTCCACTAAGCCATCTTTTTCAAGGTTATTTATGATTTGTGTAACGGTTGGAGGAGTAACCTGCAAACATTGACTAATTTCTGATACCTTCATCTCGTAATCTTTTTCATTGGCACCTTGTTGAATCGTTGCTAGAACCTTGAATTGACTTGGATTATGTCCCGAAATCTTCTTATCATGCCAACCCGTCTTTCTAAATTGCATAAACGCTTTAAGAAGCTTTTGTGCTGTGGCGCTTTCGATATCAGCCACTATTCCCACCTCAATTTTTTAAATGTAGTTATATTACTTAGGTAACTTAATTATTAACATACCTAAGTATATTCCTAGCCATTAACACCGTCAATTTTTTTGTAAAAAAAAACACAGGTTTTCCTGTGTTTATGAACTGCATAATTGTGGTGGATTAATTAGTTTGCTTTTTCTTGCTTCACTTCGGTATTTATTAGATTCCATTGACCACGATCATAATTCCAGGTTGACTCAACTATTGCGATTGTGTCAGCATTTGCGACTCCTGTAACTCTTTGACAACCTTTTAACCCTATCTTTCCCTCTTCTAATTGAATCGGCTTTAGGCTGTTAAACCCATTTACCGCCAGTTCTGTCGGTTCATTGAGCTTTCCTTTATAGTAAAGACCTAATGTTTTGTAATATTTCTTACGGTCCTTTAAATCAAACAAATAAGTTTTCCCACTTTGCGCCAGTTTTATTTCTGCTTTATATCCATTTAGGAAATTGGCATCCATTTCTAGAGGATCTGGTACAGTTAGGTCGGTGTGTACAAAATCCTTTAAGGAATATAAATAGTTAACGACTATACCTCCGCTTCCACCAGTAAAGACAGTCGCGAACATATCCTTCACCTTATCATGGTTTAAGTCAACAAGCTGTAGTGCCGCTTTAGAACCACTATCTAAGGGAAATGTATAGGTTTTCATATTAGATGCAGTTACCTCTATGAAAACTTTTTTCAAATAAGATGCTTCATCCTGATAAGGAATACCCTTTAAAGAAATGACTTCAGATTTTTTATCACCTGTAATATCTGCTTCCTCTTTTGAAATTGTCACAACTTTCGCTTTTTCTTCTAACGCATATACACCAGTAATTGCTGTTAGTGAGATGAGAAAAAACGAAGTGATCACCAATAAAATCTCTTTTTTCATCCTTTTCCCCTCCATCGTCAATTAGTAGTAGTATGTCCAATTATGGAAAAAAGATGAAAAAATATATATGCAAAGTCTCCTTGGTCAGTTCCAATTAAGGGAGACTTAGGCGAAAAGAAATCGTCTTAGTCTCCCTTAATGCGTGCAGAAAGCTGTAGTTTTCTGTAGCCAAGCAAATGTTCTCTGCCATATACATACCGCACTTTAACCTCATGTGGCAGAAGTTTTTTGACCTCGAGGTTCTAGTCGCTGAAACTAAAAAGGACTCTCTTTTTCAAGAGAGTCCACTAAAAAACTTATTCACTTGGATTTTCTGGACTACTCACTTTCCAAACAGTAGTTACCTTCCCATTATCCCCCTCATCGAGGATAAATGAACCGTTTGAATAGCGGTCATTTAAGCGAATATCACTTGCTTTAAGAGTTTCAGTATAGCCTTTTTCAGTCTGAATAATGATTGAGTCTTGGTCACGAGCAACAACAAAGCCCATGATTCGATGCGGATTCGCTTTAAGCTCCCTAAGAATGACGACGCCACGCTTCGCACGTGATGCTATTTCGAACTCCTTCAACTTCATTCGTTTCACAGCTCCACGCTGGGTGGAAATAACGATGGTTTCATTGCTGTTAGGGGGGATAATTTTACCGCCAACAACATAATCACCATCTTTTAAGTTGATTCCTTTCACACCTGCAGCACGAATACCAACAATACTGATATCATCCTCAGGGAACCATAGAGCGTAACCATAATGGGAAATTAAGAAAAGCTCCATGGTTCCATCTGTAAGGTGAACATCAATGACTTGATCATCATCCTTAAGATTAACGCCAACAAGTGGTTTCGAATACCGCTGTGCTTTGTAGGCTTTTAGTTCTGTTTTCTTGACCATACCATTTTTTGTGACAAAAACTAAGAATCCATCTGTCTCAAAATCCTTGACTGGAATGGCTTGAATAATTTCCTCATCGCGTTCGATTGGAATGATGTTTGCTACATGCTGTCCAAGGTCCTTCCAGCGGATATCTGGCAGCTCGTGAACTGGACAGAATAAGTAATTTCCTTTATTCGTGAACAGAAGCAAGACATCCTTAGTATTCATATCAAGCTGTGCAAGCAGACGATCGGAATCTTTCATGGCAAGATCCTGACCATTTGAAGCAGCATAGGAACGCCCGCTAGTCCGTTTTACATAACCATGTTTCGTTACTGTTACTATTACATCTTCACTTGGAACCATAACTTCAAGATTAATTTTCAACTCTTCAATTTCTGCTTCAATCTTAGAGCGGCGTTCATCAGCAAAGCGTTTTTTCACTTCTTTTAAATCCTTTTTAATAACAGAGAATAGCTTTTTTTCACTCGCTAAAATGCTTGTAAGTTCTTCGATTTTTTTCGCTAATTCTTCTGCTTCCTGTCTTAATGCTGTGATATCGGTGTTTGTTAACCGATAAAGCTGTAAGGAAACAATGGCTTCCGCCTGCAGCTCAGTAAATGCAAATTTCGCGATTAAATTGTCCTTCGCATCACGTTTATCTTTAGATGCCCGGATGGTGGCGATTACTTCATCTAGAATGGATAAAGCTTTCATTAATCCTTCAACAATATGCTGGCGTTCCTTCGCTTTGTTAAGCTCGAACTCCGATCTTTTTGTGACAACTTCCTTTTGATGCTCGATATAAGCATCTAGTAATTCACGTAGTCCCATTAGTTTTGGACGCTTTTTATGGATGGCGACCATATTAAAATTATAAGTAACTTGAAGATCACTATTTTTATAAAGATAATTTAAGACACCTGCAGCATCGGCATCCTTTTTTAACTCTATGACGATTCTGAGCCCAGTTCGATCCGTTTCATCGCGGACTTCAGAAATTCCTTCGACTTTCCGGTCAAGGCGGAATTCATCGATTTTTTTGACAAGATTCGCCTTATTAACCTCGTATGGTATTTCGGTTACAACAATTTGTTGTTTGCCGCCGCGAACCTCTTCAATATCAGCTTTACTGCGGACGATGATTTTGCCTTTACCAGTTTCATAGGCTTTTTTAATGCCATCGATTCCTTGAATAATCCCTCCTGTTGGGAAATCAGGACCTTTGATAATGGTCATTAGCTCATCAATAGTAGCTGCCGGTTGGTCCATTCTCATAATGACGCCATCGATGACTTCACCAAGATGGTGTGGAGGAATATCAGTCGCATACCCGGCAGAAATGCCTGTTGAACCATTCACGAGTAGGTTCGGAAACATGGCAGGCAGGACAGTTGGTTCCTTCGAGGTATCATCAAAGTTTGGAATAAATTCAACCGTTTGTTTTTCAATATCACGCAAAAGTTCAGCGGCAATCGCTGAAAGTCTTGCTTCTGTATAACGCATTGCTGCCGGTGGGTCACCATCGACACTACCGTTATTTCCGTGCATTTGCACGAGAACATTTCTAACCTTCCAGTCCTGACTCATACGAACCATTGCTTCGTAAACAGAGGAATCACCATGAGGGTGATAGTTACCGATTACGTTACCAACCGTTTTGGCTGATTTACGAAAACCTTTTTCATGTGTATTCCCTTCGACGTGCATCGCATAGAGAATTCTTCGTTGTACCGGTTTTAAGCCGTCCCTGGCATCTGGCAGGGCACGTTCTTGAATAATGTACTTACTATATCTGCCAAAACGATCACCAAGTACATCTTCTAGAGGTAAGTCACGGAATTTTTCAGTTGCACTCATCCTTCAGAACCCTCCTCAGAGACCGTAATATTTTCATTTTCCAAAATAGTGTCATCTTCTTCTAACCCGAATGCCACATTATTTTCAATCCATTTACGGCGCGGTTCAACCTTGTCACCCATTAGGGTTGTAACGCGGCGTTCCGCTCTAGCAATATCATCTATTTTGACGCGAATAAGCGTTCTTGTCTCTGGATCCATGGTTGTTTCCCAAAGTTGGTCGGCATTCATTTCGCCAAGACCTTTATAGCGTTGAATGATGTAGCCACGGCCGACCTTTTTGATTGCACCCTGCAGTTCATCATCATTCCAAGCATACTCAATTTTTTCATTCTTCCCTGTCCCTTTACTTACTTTATATAAAGGCGGGAGGGCGATAAACACTTTACCAGCTTCAATAAGGGGCTTCATATAGCGATAAAAGAAAGTAAGTAATAATACTTGGATATGTGCCCCGTCTGTATCGGCATCGGTCATAATGACAATTTTATCGTAGTTGATGTCGTCCACGGTGAAGTCAGCACCAACACCGCCGCCAATAGCATGGATAATTGTATTGATTTCTTCATTTTTAAAAATATCTGCCAGTTTAGCTTTTTCTGTATTAATTACTTTACCTCGTAATGGTAGAACTGCCTGGAAGCGGCGGTCTCGTCCTTGTTTCGCTGAACCGCCCGCCGAATCACCCTCGACAAGATAAAGTTCATTTTTTTGCGGATTGCGTGATTGTGCCGGTGTTAGTTTACCAGATAGAACCGCCTCTCCGCGTTTTCGTTTTTTCCCGCTGCGTGCATCTTCGCGGGCTTTTCTTGCAGCCTCACGTGCTTGATAAGCTTTAATCGATTTTTTTATCAGCAGAGAGCTGATATCAGGATTTTCTTCAAGAAAATAGGAGAGATGTTCTGAGACAACCGCATCTACAGCAGATCTTGCTTCACTTGTTCCCAATTTCCCTTTTGTTTGTCCTTCAAACTGAAGCAGCTCTTCCGGGATTCTGACAGAGATAATGGCGGATAACCCTTCACGAATATCAGCACCATCAAGGTTTTTGTCCTTCTCTTTTAAGAAAGATACCTTACGGGCATAATCGTTAAATACTCGGGTCATCGCTGTTTTCGAACCTGCTTCATGTGTACCGCCATCCCGGGTACGGACATTGTTGACAAATGATAGCATATTTTCTGAATAGCCATCATTAAATTGAAAAGCAAAATCAACTTCAATACCATTCTGAGCGCCTTCAAAGCTGATGACAGGATGTAGGACATCCTTTTCTTCGTTTAAATATTCAACAAAGGCTTCAATGCCATTTTCATAGTGAAATACTTCATGTAGGTTATTTCTGTCATCGATAATTTCGATTTTTAATCCTTTTAACAAGAAGGCTGACTCTCGTAACCTCTCACATAAGGTTTCAAAATTATAGGTAGTTGTCGAAAAAATCAATGGATCTGGTTTAAAATGAATCGTCGTTCCTGTTTGATTGGTTTTTCCGATTTTTTCAAGTGTCGTAACAGGCTTGCCACCATTTTCAAATCGCTGTTCATAGACGAAGCCGTCCCGTTTGATGGTAACGGTTAACCATTCTGATAACGCATTGACGACAGAGGCACCAACACCATGGAGCCCGCCACTTGTCTTATATCCGCCCTGACCAAATTTACCGCCAGCATGAAGCACTGTTAATATGACCTCAGGTGTCGGTTTCCCCATTTTATGCATACCGGTAGGCATTCCGCGCCCTTTATCAATAACACTAATGGAATTGTCTTTGTGAATTTTTACAATAATTTGATCACCAAATCCACCGAGTGCTTCATCGACAGAATTGTCGACAATTTCATAGACGAGATGGTGAAGACCTCGTGAATCGGTGCTGCCAATGTACATTCCAGGCCGTTTTCTAACTGCCTCAAGACCTTCTAGTACCTGTATGGCATCATCATTATAATCAAAAGCTTGTTGATTCCTTGCCACTAAAATACCCCTTTCATACTTACAAACCGTAAATGGCGTTAAAGCGACCATCTACTTTGGAAACATTAATAAATTCAAAGCCCCAGCCTAACATCATATAGGCGGTGCGAGCAAAGCCAAGCTTCATCTGTTTAAAGTGATAAACGGTATAAATTTCACTCAAACTGGATGTGTTGATTCGTTTATGCGGTGCTCGGCCCATTTCCAGATCATAAACATTCTTCAAATTACAAAATAACTAATTTTATTTATCATTCGTTTATATGAGTCATTTATCCTTTATTAAAAATAAAATAGAACCCATGTTTGCCGCTTTAATTCTAACCAACATTAAAGGAAATAACAACTTCTTTATGGGAAACATATTTCGTGCTGCCTTTTGACACTTACCCATATGTATGTTTTCTATCCCGAATGTGCTTGCGACATCTATGCTTAATTGTAGCGATTTATTTCGATTTGGCAAATACGTAATTTGAAACAACATAATATTGTAATATTATTCTTGTATTTTTTAGGAAGTAAAATAAAAAAACTGCCAAACATTTAGCAGTTTTTCTTGCAACACTTTATCTTGTTAGCGCATGTTCGACTTTTATGCAGCGATCCATAACAACCGTGTAGCCATTTTCTTTTAAAAATTTATAAGCTTCTTCATTGGCAAGACCTAGTTGGGCCCAATAAACGTCAGCATCAATCTTATCAAATTCCTTAGCTACATCAAACAATTGCTCAGAGCGACGGAATACATTAACGATGTCTACATGACCTTCTATTTCCAATAGTGAGGCTACCGCTTTTACTCCAAGAACTTCATCAATGCTAGGATTTACTGGAATAATTTCATATCCTGCTTTCTGCATTACCGCAGAAACTTGATAGGACGTTCGTTCTGGATTATTACTTAACCCTACGACAGCTATTGTTTTTGCTTTTTTTAAAATAGCCCCAATTTCTTCGCGACTTGGATTTTCAATGGCCAAGATAACCACTCCTTAGGTTGTTTTCTTTATTTTACCTTTTTTTAATAAAAAAACATAATAAAGGGAGTTAAATAAAGCTCCCAAATTTATTGGGAGCTTATAAAAAATAGCATTTAAACAGAAATAAGTTCCGGTTTATAAGCTGCGTTTACTTTCGGGACTGAAAGACAGAACCGCGCTCCGTCACCAGTGTTTTCTAGTGATACACTTCCATTCATATTCTCAAGAATCATCTTCGTCATATAAAGTCCGAGGCCGGTTCCATGATTCCTGGTGGTAAAATAGGGGTCGAATACCTTATTAAGTAGAGCAGGCTCGATCCCGCCAGCATTATCAATGAATTCAGCGCTCACACAATCTTCTGTTTCGTCTAATTTAATTAATAATTTTCGATTGGGAATGTCTCCCTGAACAAAAGCATCCCTTGCGTTTGTTAAAATATTTAGGACAACCTGGCTATATTCGTTCGGAAACCCATAAGCAATTTGTTGCCCTCGATATTCAAATTCTACTTGGATTCCATGATTTTTAAGGCTGGAGGAAAAAATGGACAAAGCATCTTCTATCGATTCCCCTACGGAGAAAGGACTTTTTTCCTGGTTTGGCGTGTAGAATTTCCGAAAATCATTAATAGTACGTGTCATTTGCTTAATTTGTATCATGCTCTCTCTAATAAAACGGTCTATATATTGGTCATCAATTTCACCAAACTCCAGTGCTTCCCTTACGTCCTGGATTAAAAGTGATAAACTATTTAAGGGTTGACGCCATTGATGACCAATGCTGGCAATCATTTCACCCATAGCAGCAAGTCTGGAGTGCTGGATTAAAATATGATCTTTCTCCCTAGTCTTCGCAACTTCTTCCTCAATTCGTTTTTCTAACGTCTGATTTAATGTTTTCATCACTTCATATTTTTCTTCTAACTCCCGATAGCTTTTTTCACGTGCTTTTAGCCTTTTCATAAGCTCACGGCCTTTTAGGAAATTTTGGAAGATCACAAAAATAAAACAGCCAATAACTAACGATAAAAAAATATAGAAAAAAAGCACTTATTTCACCTTCAATCATTCTTTGTTATAAATGGTTACACAGTTTCGTCCTTTATTTTTTGACTGATAAAGGGCTTGTTCTGCCTCTTGAATCAGTTCACTTTTCGATTTCTTTGTTGAATACTCGGCAATTCCGAAGTTGCAGGTTAAATGACTTATATTTTTAAAGGAAAAATCTTCAATAATACATCGGATGGATTCTGCTAACTCTGCAGCATTTTGACTATCTGTACCTGGGATTAGCAGGATAAACTCTTCATCACCCCAGCGAGCATAGAAATCACATTCTCTAATCCGCTGTTGGATGATCGTCGAGATTGTAACTAACACCTTATCTCCCACATGTGATCCAAAACAATCATTTACATTTTTAAAGCTATCAATACTCATCATAATAATTGAAAAAGATTGGTCAAATTGTTCGGCTTGCCTCATTTCACTAGCTAGAATTTCATGAAACTTCGAACGGTTAAAACTATTTGTCAATGGATCCATCATGGCAAAATCTTTTTCTAGTTTAATTTGTTGAATAGATTCATGAATCGCTTCTAAAAACTGGTTTAAATCAATTGGTTTTAAGATAAAATGATTGACGTTATGTTCAATCGATTGGATGTTGAAGTCATTCTCCTCTTGAGCAGTGGTCACAATGACCTGAACTTTATCATTAAGCTCGCGAATTTTTTTAATCATCTCTAAACCGCTCATATGAGTCATTTTTATATCGACGATAATTAAGTCTGGATGGTACCGCTTATAGAGCTGTAAGCCTTCAACACCGTCATTAGCAACATGAATGGTAGCAAACCGACGATTTAGAATACGAAGAAGTTTCTCCCGAGAAAACCTTTCATCCTCTACATATAAAACCCGAACATCCGGATACTTATGATAGAGATATTCCATTATATTTCTTGCCATGTTTATCACCTCAATTTTTATCACGTAAATGGGATTTCACACTACCATCTACTTTCATTCAAAGCCCCAACCTTACAATATAAAGGGGGTATGAGTAGAGCTAAGCTACACCTAATTAGTAGTGAAAATTGTATAGTTTACACGACGACCGGATAAATAGAATCCGTTTTTGCGGCGCTCCGCCCCTTTTCTACAAAAAATATATAGAAAACCGACCAATGTTCGTGTCGATTCGGCCGGTTTTGAATTCGCTCTTTATTTGATTTTATCTAAATTATAGGGTGTCAATTCCCCGCTTTCAATAAATTAACAAATGGTTTGAAAATTCTCCATATTTTTGTAATAAAATTGACGATATTTGTTCTTACTTTAGACAACTAAAGAATAAAATAAAGGACCACCAATGTGGTCCTTTAACTTTTACTTATTTTTGTGATACTGCTTTTGCGGCATTTAAATCTAATGCTGTCCATGCTGTTGGATTACCAAAAATTCTAGACCACGTCCCAACACCAGCTAATTGATATTTTACAGCTAAAGCCGCTCGTTTTTGCAACGATAATTCATCTTCAATCCATATTTTAAAGGTAGCTTTTTCTACCTCATCGTAATATTCTGCATAATTTTGACCGCTTTCTTCATCCAAAGTCGGCTGCAGACCTTTTTCAGTCAACCAGGCTTTCACCTTATCCATCGCCAACGCCTTTGCAGTGACGTCAAGGGAACCATTGGTATTTTTTTGTTCTTTCCATAGTCTTGCATATAAGGGAACACCAAGAACCAACTTCTCATTTGGAACTTCAGTCAGCAAATTTTGAAGGTTCCTTTCGACCCATGGCAAGCTTGCCACACTTCCAGATCCGGATGAAGCACCTGTATGTTCATCATAGGCCATAACGATCAAATAATCGGCAATTTGAGCTAGTTTAGTTCTTTCATAGAAGGATGACCAGTTGTTGTTTTCACCTGCAGAAAAGGTTATATCCAATGATCCGACAAGGCCAGCATCATGAAGGTAAGGCATTGCCTCCCTTATGAATTGTGTAACAAACGGTCCATCCTCTTGATTTACGTTTTCAATATCAAAATTAATTCCTTGGAGCTGATACATCTGACTAAAATGAAGCAATTGCCGGATAATTGTTTGGCGTGTTCCAAAGTCTTTTAATGCCTCATGAGTGAGTTTAGGATCAAAGGAATTTGAAAACACTCCCCAAACTTGATAGCCTTTTGCTTGCGCCCATTTACTATAGTCTAGAGAAGCAAGGTTTTTTATCGCTCCATCACTGCCAGCGAGGGAAAACCACGTGGGTGAAACAACATTTACTCCGTACATTTTAGGTATTTTTGAAGAGTCAGGATTTTTTGTATAAACCGCTTCCCACGTTAATTGAATCGGGCCATTCAGCTTGGGCATTTGAAAAGTATTGCTTGCGCGCTTTACTTTGATGGTTAGAGGCTCTCCCTTGTTAACAAAGTCTTTTTTGATATAGCCGCTTACTCCATTTGCCTTCCTAACGAGATAATAACCCTTATTGTCCTTTTCAATGGTAACAACTTCATTTTTGGTCATTTCGGAAACATATGGCGACTGCAAAGTTGGTTTAGTACGCAATCTTAGCTTTTCTTTGTTGATATCCCTTTTGGTTAATCTACCCTTCGCATACTTTTCACCATCTTTTTGAATCCAAATGGCCTTTTTTTCAGGCAATTTCTTATACTGGATTGGATAAAAAGAGAGAATCGGATCAAGTGCGATGAAAATTTCCCCATTCTTCGAAATAATAGGTGAGAGTTGTAAGTTGACGGTCTTTTGATTAACGTAATAGGTTAGTGAATCTGTCGGCATTTGCACGACTTTATCTTGGGTTGTAATAATGACTGATTTTGACTTTTCATCATAAATGATGTTTTTGTCAATGTGTTCCTTCATGAAAGTAAATGGAACAAACATTGTATTTTTTTCAATAATGGCATTCCCTTGTTGAACTCCATCAAACAGAATCGGATTTTCTCCTTGGAAATATGATTTTTTATCAGTTGATGCAAAAGGATATAATAAGAGAAATATGGAAGACAATACAAGCAGTATTGCGATTATTAATCCTCCTACAATCCAACCTGTTGATAATTTTTTGTTTTTATGGTAAGTAACACGTGCCATGATTCGCTTCCCCCTCATTTCTATCGTAAGGTATCTTATTGGAAATGAGAAGGTATTTTTGCTATCGTTTTAAAACTTATTAGATTCAGAGATGTTTCGATTACATGTTTGATAAATGAATTAGTGTTTTTTCGTAAATACATGGTAAAATAGGAGGACTGGATCTTTTGTTTGGAAACGGGGCAGAGCGCCGCAAAACCGAATCAGAATATCCAGTTTGAGTATTAAATGAGTTGAAACTCTTGAAAGTTTTTATTGAAGGAGAAATCGTTAATGGTTCAAATTATTTTAGTCTTGATTCTAGCTTATTTACTTGGTTCCATTCCATCAGGGTTAATAATCGGCAAAGTTTTTTATAAAACAGATATCCGTGAACATGGGAGTGGTAATTTAGGGGGAACGAATACTTTTCGAACGCTTGGTGTTAAAGCAGGGTTAGTGGTTACACTTTCCGATATATTGAAAGGGACGTTAGCCGCTTCGTTACCGGTGCTTTTTAACCTTGATATAAACCCATTGCTTGCTGGGGTTTTTGCTGTTATTGGACATACCTACCCAATTTTCGCTGGATTTCGCGGTGGAAAGGCCGTTGCTACCTCTGGCGGTGTTTTGTTGTTCTGTGCTCCACTTATGTTTTTTACGCTTTTATTGGCTTTCTTTATCAGTCTTTACATAACAAAATATGTTTCTTTATCTTCCATGATTGCAGGAATTACTGCTGTCCTATTTGCCATAATAACCGGGTTTATTCGCGATTGGGACATACCTTTGCTCATTGTCGTTTTCCTACTTGCATCATTTGTCATTTATCGTCATCGTACAAATATTAAAAGAATCATCAATAAAACGGAACCTAAAATTAAATGGCTATGAAATGAAAGCGTAATAAAGTTTTACTATCCTCAAGTTTGGTATGGTCAAAGTATAATTCTTAGGAGTGTATATGAAAAAGAAAGTCATTATCTCTTCTGTTATTATTTTAATTTCTATTGCAGCTGCTGCTATCCTTTACATTCAGCAACAGCAAGATCCTACACAAGAAGAAAAGGTTTATCAAGCAAAAAAGCATCAATCACGATCACCACTTAATGTGAATCGGCAGATGACTGAAAAAACAACGCTTGGAGCCATTGGTGATATTTTGATTCATAGCCCAGTATATCAGGATGCCTTTAAAGGTGATAAATACGATTTCGATCCAATGTTTGAACCTGTGAAACCTCTATTAGAAAAACCGGATGTTCTGACTGCTAATCAAGAGAGTATCTTGGGTGGAACAGAACTTGGCCTTTCTGGTTATCCACTGTTCAATAGTCCACACGAGGTCGCTGATTCTCTAGTTCATACAGGAGTCGATATGGTTTCGACTGCCAATAATCATACGTTAGATAAAGGTGAACAAGGCATACAATCGGAAACGACTTATTTAGATCATATTGGTTTACCACATGTGGGGAGCTTCCTTAATGAAAATGATCACCAAAAATTGAGGATAATAAATAAAGATGGCATCAAAATTGCCTATCTTGCATATACCTACGGAACGAACGGAATCCCAGTTCCTAAAGGAAAAGATTTTCTCGTAAACCTGATTGACCGTGATAACATGAAAGAAGAAATTCATCGGGCCAAAAAGGAAGCAGATGTTGTCGTGATGAGCATCCATTGGGGCATTGAGTATCAACGGTTCCCTACAAATGATCAAAAAGATTTAGCTAACTTTCTAGCCAACGAAGGTGTAGACGTCATTTTCGGGTCACACCCACACGTCTTACAACCAATGGAATGGATTAATACAACCGATGGTCGCAAAACTTTTGTTGTTTATTCATTAGGAAACTTTATTTCAGCGCAATATAATGATTATAAAGATATTGGCGGTTTAGCAACTATTGAGATTATTAAACATGTTTCTGAAAAAGGAAATACAATTGAACTTTCAAATCCTGTTTTTTACCCGACCTATGTGACAAGTCAAAAATATCATAATTTCCGCGTCGTACCGTTAGAAAAAGCAGGAGCATATGGTCTACCGAATGCAGATGCAAAATACAAGGAAATTCAACAGCATATGGTACAATGGCTCCGGTAACTGGGGCTTTTTTTAATATAAATATTATTCTATATTAAAACGTCTAGGAATTCTCTGCGAAATACTGGCTGTAAATTCGATTCCTGATGATGATTCTTATATAATAAGACTGTAGCATCAGAAAGGAGTTCAACCAATGAATTTACAAATTACAAATGAAGCAGCTCGATGGTATAAACAGGAACTCAATCTCACAGAAGGTGATCACATTCGCTTTTTTGTTCGATATGGTGGATGCAGTACTGTCCAAAGTGGTTTTTCTCTTGGTATTTCCTCTGAAGAACCAGTAGATATTGGAGCAAAATCATACATAGAGGGTATTACTTTCTATATAGAAGAAAAGGATTTATGGTACTTGGATGACCATGATCTATTGATTGAATATCAATCAGACTACGACGAACCTGTTTTTCAATATATACAAAAGGGATAAAAAAACAGGCACACTTGAAAAATGGTTATCTCTCAAGTGTGCCTGTTTTGTTTGTCCAAATATGTTCAATTAAGCCTTCTCTTTGCAAAATTTCTTTTTGCTTTGCACCAAGCAAGTCATAATGGGAATAGCCGTCAACCCTGTGATGGATCCATTCTTTTTTCAGACCATACTTGTTACCCCATGCTGCGAGTTTTTCAAGATCATGGCAGCCTACCTTGGTAACTGTCGTACAACCCGGAAAGCGGTCATCCAGCCAATAATGCGTTAAAAAAGCAATTTCTCCACTATCAATTCTTCTTTTCCATTCGATTATTTCTTGTCTTTTAATTCCAAAGGCCATCTTGTTCACCTCAGTCTACCAGTAAATCTAGAAGAAAAGTGTAGTTTGCTGGGCTTCCCCAGTTATTTTTTCTTCATTTCTTCGTATTTTAAGTACCATTCAGGAAAAGCCTTTTTGAAAGAAGTCGGTTTAAAATTGTCTTTTTTGACAATAATGTGGGTAGATTTCCCCTCAGCACATACTTCATCATCCCCGTTAACAATTGTATAGCCATAAATGGTCTTAATGCCATCGTTTAATTCTACCCATGCCTTTACAAAACCTTTATCGCCGTACCGTAACGGCTTTTTATAGGTGATTTGGATGTCATAGACAGGTGCAAAGTAACCTGACTCCTCCATAGCAAGATAACTATAGCCGAGGTCTTCAATAAAACCGGTCCTGCCCAACTCAAAAAACTTTAAATAATTGGCATGATAGATGACACCCATCATATCTGTATCTGCATAGTAAAGCTGAATTTCTCTAGTCGAAACAAAATAATTTTCCACGAGCATCCTTCCCTTCTTGTTCAATCCATTTTTACAATTTACTTAAGGCTTTTTTAACATCATCTTCCTCCAAAAACATGGAGTTTTCGAATAAGTTTTCATCCTCTTCGATATCCATTAACCTCGAGGCTTGGGCTTGAATCATTTCGTCTACTAAATTTGTAGCAAAACGACCATTCCCCTTGAAATTTACCTTTTCCAATGTCTTCATCAATAAATTCTTAGCTTCTTTTGTTAATTGATATTGAAAGCTATCAGCATAGGCTGTCATAATCGTAAGTAGCTCGTCAGAAGAATAGTCAGGAAATTGCAAGAACTTCTTAAATCTAGAGTGAAGTCCTGGATTGCTTTCAAGAAGCTCGTCCATTTCATTTGGGTAACCCGCCAATACCACCACTAAATTTTCATTATGCTTTGTCATTTCATCAACAAGGGTATCAATAACTTCTTTTCCAAAATCACCCGTCGTTTGGCCAAACAACGAATAGGCCTCATCAATGAACAATACACCACCAAGAGCTTCCTTGATTTTCTTTTTTGTTTTCCCAGCTGTTTGACCGACATATCCTGCCACAAAATCAGCCCTGCTGGCAACGATAAGATGCCCTCTTTTTAAAATCCCGCATTCTTTCAAAAACTCTGCATAGATTTTCGCTACTGTCGTTTTTCCGGTACCTGGGTTTCCAGTGAAAACCGCATGTAGTTGTATAGGGACGATTGGGAGCCCTTTTTTTCGCCTAAACTGTTGCATTTTCACAAACGAAATAAGTGATCTCATTTCAACTTTTATGGAAGAAAGACCAATTAAGCGATTCAGCTTTTCCTGTGGTTTGTCTGTATTTTTCTCCCTCTCTGTACGAAAGTCATCATTATTTAGCAGCATAAAGTTTAAAATATCTTCATTTATTGCCTTGGTGTCTGCTCCTTTTTTAAAAATCGCCTCTAAAACGATATTATGGACTGTGCGAGCATTACCAAATGTGTCATCTACCCGTTCCTGATCAATACGATGTTTTATTTCAATTTTTGCTTCTTCCGTCAAAATGTAATCATTCTCTGAAGCAACCTTTTCTGCGATATGAATTAACTCTTCATTCGAATAATCAGGTAAATGAATAAAATTTGATTGTGGAAAACGGCTTCGTAAACCAGGATTTGCATCTAAAAAGGTTCGCATTTCTTCAGGATATCCAGCCAGTATGACAGCAAATTTTCCCCCGTACTCACTTCCGGTCATCAGCGATACAAGCGTATCAATCGCTGTCTGCCCATAATCATTTCCCGTTTGTCCTTCACGTTTTAAACTATAGGCTTCATCAATAAATAATACCCCGCCAATCGAGCGTTCCACAACAGCGCGGACATTTTCTTCCGTTTGCCCTACGAAGGAACCTACTAACTGAGATCGGTCCGTTTCAATAACTTCTTCCCTTGGCAGAACACCCAGTTCATGATAAATTTTAGCCATCAACCGAGCAAGAGTGGTTTTCCCTGTCCCTGGATTTCCTGTTAAAATCATGTTCAGGCTTAATTCATCCCGCACTTGAAAGCCGAGTTCCTTCCGATGTTTTTGGTATTTTAGAAAGCGGTAAAAATCATTGACTCGTTTCTTTACCGAATCCATTCCAATCATGTTATTTAATTGATCTAGAGCATTTTCTGCCGTTTGGACAGTATTATCCATTTCATCAAATTCTTGCAGCCACTGCTGTTTGATTTCCTCGACACTTAACAAATGCATTTTTAAATTCTCATAAAAGATGGATGTATGAAAAACACCAGTAATCGATTGATCGTATTCTTCCGCGGCTTTCAAAAGGTTTCCAGTCGTCTCAATTGCCACAGAAAGCAAATGATAAAGTTGATTATACTTATGAAAGGGAGCTTTATCGACCATATTTGTGGCCAAATCCAAGTTGTTTTGTACATTATTAAGCTGCTGATCCGCTCCTGATAAAAAACTTTGACATATATCTATATACTGCTCAGCCGTTTTCTTTTTGGCTGTACGATTATCCGTTTCCCTTATCGGTGGAAAAGATAGTGGAAGGAGTATGTCTTTCAGTTTCATCCATTCAGACCGAATCATAAATTCTTTTGCCCTCTGGTTATCAGGATCCAGTTTTAAGGCATTATCAAGGAAAGCCAGTGCCAATGAGTCCTCCTTATGGCGTCCATGTCTTGAAAGTGCTGCAAGGGTTAAGAGGTAAGATAACGTAATAGGGTGAGTTTCGAGACTAATAGCCGAAATTAAACGGCTTTCATCTTTAATAATCCCTGTATCGTTCAGTTCCTTTTCCCACTGTTGCCATTGTGTGTTTTGATTAGGAATTAGGTTTCTTTGTAAATTCATTCTGATCACTTCTTCATAAAAATTTCCCTTTTATCTTACCATACAGATAACGAATACACGAAAAAAGAGGTTCGAATAAGAAAAGCGTAAGCGCCCGTTTAGCGGCGTATGGACTGGAGCGCTTCGACTGAGATAAAGGAAACACGGTGAGCGAAGCGA
>NZ_DALZYO010000050.1:0-32266 GCF_031988165.1 Neobacillus sp. | reverse complement strand
TGGCATCGCACGAAGGAAAAGCGTTAGCTTTTCCGAGGAGTCCATACGCCGATAGACGGGCGCCTTGCGCTTTTCTTATTTTAAAAAAAGATTTACCATTTTTGGTTGGATTCTGTTTATTGTCATCCAAACGTTTGTGCTTATTTTATGGTAGAATGAAAGATACAGAGTTTAAGAGGAAAGCGAGGTTAGTATATGTCATTAAGAATGGTAATAGGGCGGTCAGGTAGCGGTAAAACAGCGATGTTTCTTGATGAAATAAAAAAAAGACTTATAGAAAAACCAGAAGGAACACCGCTTATTTATATCGTGCCTGAACAAATGACGTTTCTTTCAGAATATCGCTTAGCAACAGACTCAAGCGTTGGTGGAATGATTCGAGCCCAGGTCTTTAGCTTTTCTCGTCTAGCATGGAGAGTTCTACAGGAAACAGGTGGGATTAGCCGCGTACATTTAAGTAGTGTCGGGATGAGTATGCTAATTCGTAAAATTATCGAAGAAAAGAAGGAACAATTAAAGCTTTTTCAACGGGCTGCAGATAAAAATGGGTTTGTTCAGCAATTGGAGCAAATGATTACCGAATTTAAGAGGTACTGCATTAGCCCAGAGGAGCTAATTCATGGGACAGTCCTGCTTGGCTCAAACGACAATTCTGCATCTAAAGCATTAAAAGATAAATTAACTGATTTAGAACTTATCTATCAAAAATTCGAAGAAGAAATTTTTGGAAAATATATTGATTCCGAAGATTATTTTCGCCTGTTAGCTGAAAAGGTGTCTACCTCCGCTTACTTAAAAGAGGCCGAAATCTACATTGATGGTTTTTATACCTTTTCACCTCAGGAATATCGCATCATCCAAGAATTGATGACGCATTGTAGTAAAGTTTCAATTGCGATGACAACGGATCGTTTGCTGTTCGATTCTACACCAGATGAACTTGAGTTGTTCCGCGCCTCAGGTGAGACTTGCAAATCCATTTATGAATTGGCAAGAGCTGAAGGCATTGAAATTGATAAACCTGTTATTTTAGATGAGCAGAAAAGGTGGAATCAACCTTCCTTACGTCATTTAGAGGAAAAATTTGATGACCGCCCGGCAGCTGTTTTTCATGGGGAAACGGCTATTCACATCCATCAGGCGGCCAATCGAAGAGCCGAGATTGAAGGAATTGCCCGTGAAATTCGTCATACAGTCCGGACGAATGGGTACCGCTACCGGGATATCGCCTTGTTAATTAGAAATGGCGGCGATTATCATGAGATTGTCGAGCCTGTATTCGCGGATTATCAAATTCCTTATTTTATCGATCAGAAAAGGACAATGCTGAATCATCCCCTTATTGAGTTAATACGCTCAAGTCTTGAAGTGATTATTTCTTATTGGCGCTATGAACCAGTATTTAGAGCGATAAAAACTGAATTGTTATACCCATTGCAGGAAAATCCCATTAAAATGCGCGAGAAACTGGACAAGCTGGAGAATTATGTTCTGGCTTACGGCATCAACGGGAGTAAGTGGATGAAAAAGGACCGCTGGATTTATCGGCGTATTAGAGGCCTGGATTTAGAGGCAAATGTTCAAACTGATACAGAAAAAACTATAGAACAAGAATTAAATGAACTAAAGCTTATGATAACAGCACCAATTTTACGACTGTCAAGACGTTTGAAAAAAGCAGATTCTGGACGAAAGCTTTGTGAAGCTGTCTATTTATATTTAGAAGAATTAGAAATTCCGGAAAAGCTTGAAAACTGGAAAGCGGCTGCAGAAGAAAAGGGCAATCTTGTTCAGATGCGTGAACACGAACAAGTATGGAATGCAGTTGTTGACCTTCTTGATCAATATGTAGAAATATTAGGAGAAGAGTCCGTTCCGTTAAAGGCATTTGCCACCATTCTAGAGGCAGGCTTTGAATCGTTACATTTTTCGCTGATTCCTCCAGCCCTTGATCAAGTGTTGATTGGAGATTTAGAAAAATCAAGGTTAAATGAAATCAAAGTTGTTTTCATCGTCGGGGTCAATGAAGGAGTAATGCCAGCAAAAATTTCTGATGAAGGAATACTTGCTGATGAAGACAGGGAAATGTTATTAGCTACAGGGATTACCGTTGCACCAAGCAGCCGAATGCGCTTACTGGATGAAAACTTCATAGCATATAAAGCATTTACGGCCCCATCTGAAAGGCTATATATCAGCTATCCGCTCGCCAATGATGAAGGCAAAGCGTTAATTCCTTCTTCGTATATTAAAAGAATAAAAGATATGTTCCCTGATGCTAATGAGCAGTTCTATGTCAGCGATCCTGCGGAAATTTCGGAACAGGATCAGCTAAGTTTTGTATCCAATTTTACGACTTCTTTGTCCTACCTCAATAGCCAGCTGCAATTGAAAAAGCGAAATTACCCCATTTCCGATATATGGTGGGATGTGTATAACTATTATCTGGAGAGCGCGTGGAAGGAAAAAGCCCAAAAAGTTTTTTCGAGTCTTTTTTATTCCAACGGGACGGTCCAGCTATCGAGAGATTCAGCAGTTGAATTATATGGAGAGACCATACAGGCAAGTGTTTCCAGAATGGAATTATATAACTCTTGCGCCTTTTCTCATTTCACACAGCATGGGCTAAAGCTACGCGAACGGCAAATTTTTCGTTTAGAAGCTCCTGACATTGGTGAGCTTTTTCATGCTGCGATAATGCATATTTCAGATACTGTTAACAATCAAAAGATTTCTTGGGCTCAGTTGACAAAACAACAATGTGAGGAACTGTCTAAGGAGGCGGTCAACGCTTTAGCGCCGAAGCTACAAAATGAAATATTGCTAAGCTCAGAACGCCATCATTATATAAAACGGAAATTGGAGCAAATTATTACCCGGGCTTCACTCGTATTAAGTGAACATGCAAAAGTAAGTGGATTCTCGCCGATCGGCTTGGAATTGGGTTTTGGAGCAAATGCGAAGCTGCCGCCATTAAGCTTCTCGTTGAAAAATGGAAAGAAAATGGAGTTAGCTGGAAGGATTGACCGTGTCGACCAAGCGAAGGGTGAAGACGATAGTGTTTATTTACGGGTCATTGATTATAAATCGAGTGAAAAGGATGTCAATTTGAGTGAAGTCTATTATGGACTTGCCCTGCAAATGTTAACCTATCTAGATATTGTTATAACCCATTCCAATCAATTAGTGGAGATGAAAGCAAGCCCGGCAGGAGTTCTTTATTTCCATGTCCATAATCCATTTATTAATACGACCAAAATGCTTACAATCGATGAAATTGAAAACGAAATGATGAAAAAGTTTAAGATGAATGGATTAATGGTGAGCGACCAAAATGTCATTCGAATGATGGACCAATCGCTAGAATCCGGTGATTCGCAGATTATTTCAGCAGGAATTAAAAAAGATGGAAATTTATCAAAAAAATCAAAGGTCGCAAGTTTAAACGAATTTGATCACCTGAAGACTTATGTGCGTCAGATGTATCAAAAAACAGGCAATGCCATTATCGATGGACAGATAGACATTTCCCCTTATAAATTAAAAGACAAAATACCGTGTACGTTTTGCTCCTTTAAATCGGTTTGTCAATTTGATGAATCAATTGAAAATAATCGTTTCCGGATGCTCACACCGCATTCGAAGGAAGATGTTTTGGAACTTATAAAGAAGGAGGTAGAGGAGAATGAGTAATTTCGTTATTCCACCAAAGCCGGAAGGTGTAACATGGACAGATGACCAATGGAAAGCGATTCAGGCAAGAGATAAGGATATCCTTGTTGCTGCAGCAGCTGGATCAGGAAAAACAGCTGTTCTGGTTGAAAGAATTATCCGAAAAATTCTTGCAAACGAAGACCCAATCGATGTTGATGAATTATTGGTAGTGACATTTACGAACGCATCGGCAGCGGAAATGCGTCATCGGATTGGCGAAGCATTAGAAAAAGCGATTGATCAGGATCCCTCCTCCCGTCATTTAAGGAAACAGCTCGGTTTATTGAATAAGGCCTCGATTTCGACACTCCACTCTTTTTGTATGGAGGTCATCCGTAAATATTATTACTTAATTGATGTTGATCCAGGCTTCCGAATCGCCGATGAAACTGAGGCTCAGCTAATGAGGGATGAAGTTATCGATGAGCTATTTGAAGAGGAATATGGAAGAAAAAATAATGTGGCATTTTTCAACTTGGTGGATTCGTTCACCAGTGATCGAAGTGATACCGCCTTACAGGAAATCGTCCGCTCAATCTATGATTTTGCTCGTTCAAACCCTTTGCCAGACCAGTATTTACACGGGGTTGTGTCGATGTATGATGTGGATGATATGACAAATGTAGAGGATCTTCCATTTATTCAGGCACTCCTTTTTGATATTGAACTTCAATTTGAAGCAGCTAAAGTGATGATTAAGCAGGGCCTGGAGATAACGAAGCTTCCAAATGGTCCAGCACCAAGAGCAGAAAATTTTTTAGATGATATTAACGTCATTGATACGTTAATAGTGGCACAACAGGAATCCTGGGCGACGCTATATCAAGCGATGCAAACCTGGTCTTTTTCAAGGGCGAAACCGCTGAAAAAGGATCAGTATGACACAGTATTGTCAGAGAAAGCTCAAAAACTCCGTGAAAAAGCGAAGAAAAAAATCCAAGACATTAAGGAAGAACTCTTTTCCCGAAAGCCGGAGGGCTTTTTACGGGATATGGTAGAGATGCGCCCCTTAATCGGCACCCTTGTTTATCTTGTGAAAGAATTTTCCGTGCGGTTTGAAAAAGCTAAAAGAGAAAAAGGGCTGGTTGACTATTCGGACTTGGAACATTACTGTCTGGAGATATTGACAGGTGAAATCTCAATTGAAGGGGAGTTTCTTCCATCGGAAGCAGCACTTGCTTATAAAAGACATTTTAAGGAAGTATATTGCGATGAATATCAGGATACGAATATGGTTCAGGAAACCATTTTAAGGCTGGTAACGCAAGAGGATGAGAAGTATGGCAACCTGTTCATGGTCGGAGATGTCAAGCAATCCATTTATCGGTTCCGTTTAGCTGAGCCCAATCTTTTTTTAGGAAAATATAATCGCTTTACTGTTGATGGTAAAGCAACAGGACTACGAATTGATTTAGCACGTAATTTCAGAAGCCGAAAAGAAATACTCGATGCAACCAACTATTTATTTAAACAAATTATGGGTGTTAAGGTTGGCGAAATCGAATATGATGAAGCTGCAGAATTGCGAAATGGGGCGCCATATCCCGAGGAAGAGCCGTTTCCGGTAGAGATTATGCTGATTGACCACACAAGTGAAAATTCAGAGGCAGCTTCAGATACGGTATTAGAGGCTGAAGCAGAACCGGTTGGATTTGATCCAGCAGACCTTGAGCAGTCACAATTAGAAGCAAGAGTGATTGCGGCGAAAATTAAAGAATTGATTGCGAATGGAGCACCGGTCTATAATGCTAAAACGGAGTCCAGCAGACCGATGATGTATCGGGATGCAGTGATCCTTCTTCGTTCGATGACCTGGGCCCCGCAAATTATCGAGGAGTTTAAGCAGCAAGGGATTCCGATTTATGCGAATCTCTCAACCGGTTATTTTGAAGCAACGGAAGTGGCGGTTATGATGTCGCTGCTTAAAGTGATTGATAATCCATTCCAGGACATTCCATTAGCGTCCGTGTTACGTTCTCCTATTGTTGGTTTGAACGAAGAAGAGTTGGCAAAAATTCGCATCCATCAAAAACGTGGTTCATTTTGGGAGGCGGTTTCTGCCTTTTGTGCTAGCAAATCTGCTGATAGCTCAGAAGCCTTTTATGAAAAAGTCCGCCGTTTTAATGATTTACTAAAAGACTGGCGTGGACTAGCTCGTCAAGGATCGCTGTCTGAACTGATTTGGCAGCTATACCGCGACACACAATTTTACGATTTTGTCGGTGGTCTCCCAGGAGGGAAGCAGCGTCAGGCTAACTTACGAGCCTTGTACGACAGGGCCCGGCAATATGAACAAACCTCCTTCCGCGGCCTATTTCGTTTTTTACGTTTTATCGAGCGAATGATTGAAAGAGGAAACGACCTCGGTGCAGCAAGAGCACTTGGTGAGCAGGAAGATGTTGTTCGGATTATGACCATCCATAGCAGTAAGGGCCTTGAATTTCCTGTTGTTTTTATAGCGGGGATGGCGAGAAACTTTAATATGGCTGATATTCGCAAACCATTTATGCTCGATAAAGAATTTGGATTTGCGGCAAAATACGTAAATGCAGAGAAGCGAATTTCCTATCCGTCTCTTCCGCAGATTGCTTTTAAGCGAAAAAAGAAAATGGAAATGCTCGCTGAAGAAATGCGCGTATTATATGTGGCGATGACTAGGGCAAAAGAAAAGCTATACATGACAGCTACATTAAAGGATGCAACGAAAAAAATTGACAAGTGGATTGACGTTTCCTCGAATAAGGAATGGTTGCTAAAGGATTATGAGCGAGCGTCGGCAATGAGTTATATCGATTGGGTTGGCCCGGCCATTATCCGCCACCAAGATTGCAGAGATTTAAGAATGACAGGAGAGACCTATGAGCTTGTTCCAGAAGATATCACTAACCATCCTTCCTCCTGGGAAATTTCATTAATCAGTGCTGAAGAAATCGGAAAACAGGAATTGGCTTTAGAAAAGGAAGACGATCAATTCTTAAAGAGGGTTCAAAAAGCACAGACTGTCTCGATAGCATCTACATTTGCAGATGAAATAAAGTCCCGGTTAACATGGGAATATTCTTTTTCAAGTGCTGCGGCCCACCGCTCAAAACAATCGGTTTCTGAAATCAAACGGCAAAAGGAAATGGCTGATGAGCAAAGTGGTACAGACCTAGTTCGCAGCTTTAAAAAATCCATTGTCAAACGGCCGAAGTTTATGCAGGAAAAACAATTAACACCTGCTGAACGGGGGACAGCAATGCATATGGTAATGCAGCATGTCGATTTGACAAAGACAGTTAGTGAAGACACCATTAACACACAGTTAATCTGGATGGTCAATAATGAATTGTTAACTCCAGAGCAAGCTGAGGTCATTGACTGCAAATTGATTGCTCAATTTTTTAACTCCAATTTAGGGCAAAGATATTTTCATGCAAAAGCCATTCATAGGGAGATTCCGTTTACACTTTCCTTGCCTGCCACTGATGTTTATCCAGCATGGACAGAGGCGGAAGAATCTGTATTTGTGCAAGGTATTATTGACTGCATCCTTGAGGATGAAAACGGCTTAGTTCTGATTGATTATAAATCGGATGGAATAACTGGCAGATATAAAGGAGGTTTTGACCAAGCTAAACCAATCCTCGAAGAAAGATATAGGCTCCAGATCAATTTATATACAAGAGCTATTGAACAAATTTGGAAACGAAATGTCGTTGAGAGATATTTATTTTTCTTTGATGGTGCTCAGATATTAAAATTAGAAAATGAGTAAAAAAATGACATAGACCACGAAAATGGTTTATGTCATTTTCCAACTCCGCGATCTATGTACTTCACCCTTTTCCCTACGATAAGTGAACACGGAAAAGCTAACGCTCTCCGTGTTGACTTTATCTCAGTCAAAGCGCTCCATTCCATACCCCACGCAAAGGAAGCGTGCTTTTCATATTTTAATTATTCCCCACTATAGGCTGGTCAATTACATTGGTGTCTAAAACATTGGTGCCACTTATACCATTATTCGCGATGATAATGCCACCGGTATTAAATCCTCCAGAGCCTGAAAAAGTTTTTGTGCTGCTCTTTGGTGAGATATAAAGGGTATCTCCGAATTGCACAATTCCGCCACTTACATTAATGATTTGTACTGGACCAATAATCGCTGGCATCACAGACATCCTTTTCAATAATCCTATAAAATAAGATATGCTTTTATCACATATCTTGTTCGTGTCCTTCTGGCAGCAACTGGCGTATGTGCTTCACCCTCGCCTCCATTGAAATATGCTTACTATTTCCAACGTGTAGAATAGACGATGAGGATATCCCAATGATATCAATATTTTGCACCTTTATTAATGGCATAGGATTGTGGGGTATGAAAGAAAATGCTTCATAAATTGGCTGAAAGGGGATGGGCTCGGAAAACACACGATAGTCAGCAAAACTCCCTTCATTCCCAAAATCAATTTCTGCTTCCCTTTGAACAGCCAGGGCACGGGAAAGTCCGTTAATGATGCATGAATCTCCTAGTTGTAATAAGGAGGCAAAGGATATAATATTTACGTTTATTTTGTCTACCTTGGAAGTTCGCTGAAACATACTCAAGTCCTTTCCGGTGCTAAGGGAACAAATGGTCCGATTATTAACGATTCTGCAGGTGTATCAAAGGTAGTTGCTAGTTGGATTGTTTCCGTATCACCAACCATCACGATAGAGGAGCTTGCTACGCCAATGATTCTTATATTTCCTACACAAAGATCCCGATTATAGACTTCAAAGTTCATTCTGGTTTCATTCCTTTCACATTTTCAGGTAATTGATTTAAAAAGATAAATACACCATTTTGAATTTCCTGTTTTAATACATTAATGATTTGGATGTCTACGTCCGATCCATCCTCAGTGGAGCGATATTGGGCTTTGGAAGCCTTTAGATGAAATTCAATCCGATTCGGTAGCTGTTTGATAATATCTTCCTTAATGAAAGCTAAATAGGAGTCACTTGGTTCCATGTTAAACTTCTTTTGGGTTTCCACAATGATTTGTGGTAAATCTGTTTCTAAATATCGATAAATGGCTTCTTCAATTTTCATCGATCTTTGCATTTGAGCTTTTGGAGAAAAAGGAGCAGGTAGTGTTTGATTCTGCACTGCAAAATCCTCAATTTCGGACAAATCGGAAGGATTTAAGCCAATGTTTAAAGTGCCTTCAAGAGTCTCAACCTTCAATTGATCAAATTTATATTCAATTTTATCTACATGGATAAGCTTCTTTTCGTTCAATTGCTGAATCTCTTCTTTCATTTTTTGAACCGTTGTCTCTAAGGAGACAATTCTTTTTTCTTGTGCTTGAATATACATCTGCATCCCTTGAAGGTATTGGTAAACATCTTGATACATTTTATCACCTCACTAAATGGTCTCCTTCTCTTCCGGTAACTTGTAGTTTATTATTGAAGGTTGTTAACATTAGATGAATTCCTTTTCCAGTCTTCTGACCGGTGCTTGTAATGGAACTGCAGGTGCTTCTAGTAGGCCAGTGGGTGACACCCCTCCGAATGGTTTATGTGCGGTTGGCGCAGGTTGGGTAAATCCTCCGGTATTATATAAATTTGCTTGAGGCTTTATAATCCCGGCATTGCCAATTTGCAGGACAGAGGCGTTGGTAATCCCACCAATTTTGATGCATTTAATTTGAATGGACTGCTGGATATAAAAATTCATGTTTGACCACCCATTTATCACATATTAAGGAAATTTCCTTGATCAAGAACATCCTGATCATTTGTATTGGTAGAACTTACACTGTTTTGGACGTTTAAACTCTCACCAGTATTAAAGGAACCAGCACCGGAGAAGGTTTTTGCATTAGAGAATGGCATAATTTTATAGACATCCCCAATGTGGAAAATAGAGCTGTTACCAAGTGTAATGACTTGTGCAACCCCAACTATTGCTGGCATATTCAACACCCTTTTTATCATAATCTTTTTACATCTTATGTATGGGCGAATGCAATGTGAATCATTCGCCCAAATAAAGTGAAGAGGGAGGTTAAAGATTTTAAAATACGAATAATTTTCGTATTGTAAGGATAAAGAATGAAAATAGGTATAATTACCTATGTTTTTTGACAAAAATGATAAAAAAGTAGGATATTCGATAAATTCGAAAGATACTATGATGGGAGTATGAGATCAGTTAGGAAAATAAACACTGATTCTCGATAAAGGCAAAACTGATGAAAATCAGTGACGCAAAGCTACAGGGGCTAAGGTGCATTTGCACTATGCCAGCCAGTTACCGAAAGATTAGGGTGTTTCATATTAGATATTCTATGTTTGCATGGGACTACGCCTATGTTTTCATTGATGTGCTTTGTCTATTAACCCCCCTTTCGGTAAAGGCGGGGTTATTTCATTTGTATGGAGGTGAAAATAATGAAAGTCGTGAATCTTTCAAACGGAACCAGCAAACAACTGGGCAACTCAAAAAGTTTACTAGCAGGACACGGCTTGTTAATCCGACCCTGTCAATCGATCCATTCCTCCTTCATGTATTTACATTATCCAAAGTTGCAGAGTAAAGAATGATTAGTTTAAAAACCTCCCTTATAGCCTTGCGTTTAGTGCAAACATGAGGCTTTTTTTTTTTTAAGAAGACAAGGAACCTTTTGGGAAAGGGTTGGCACAGAGTATGGAATAATTATTTACTAATCCTACTTTTAATTATTTGTGTCATAACTAATCTTAAAGAATGAAAATAGAGGTAGCAAAAGGTGTATTTAAAATCGCCGAGTTCCATTCTAGCAAGTCAGAGGTAATTACTCCCCGAACGAAGAAAATTCTTTCTCCTCTTGGAAAGTGGTTTTCAAAAAAATGATGATAAGGTGGGTTGAATGAATGAGTCTTCTAGTGCAAATTCAAGAAAAAAATAATCAAATCAATGGGGGGTCACAAAAAACTGATTCTTCTCTTGAAAGTCCAACTCCCTCACCGATGCTCGATTTTGTGACGTTGTTTCGAGAGCAGCGACCAAAAGAAAAAATGAAAGAACAGGTAAAGGAACGAAAGGTTGACATAAACCAAGAGCTAAAAAATAATCTTCATAAAAAAATTCTTCACGAGCTTAAGAAAAAAGATATTGGCGAAATCGTTCCCAAACTTGATGGGTTGGCAATTGAAATGATTAAAGAGAATAAAGAATTCCGCGGACAAATGGATCGGAAAAAAGTAGTTGATGAACTCATTACCGATTTACCTGGTTTTGGACCGATTAATCCGCTTCTTTTAGATGAGGATGTTTCCGAGGTCATGGTAAACGGTCCAGACCAAGTTTATTGTGAACGAAAAGGAAAGTTACTGTTAACTCCAATCCGATTTCGTGATAATGAACACGTCATAAGTGTCATTAAAAAGATCGTCTCGCCACTTGGAAGAAGAATAGATGAAGGTTCACCGATGGTGGATGCCAGGCTTCCAGATGGTTCTCGGGTAAATGCGATTATTCCACCACTTGCCCTAAATGGTCCGACGATAACGATTAGGAAATTTTCAAAGGCCCCACTTCTGATTAAGGATATAATCAATTTAGGAACAATGACAGAGGAAATGGCCATTTTCCTCGATGCATGCGTGAAGGCAAGATTAAATATGTTTGTAAGCGGGGGTACAGGATCCGGGAAAACAACCACGCTCAATGTACTATCTAATTTAATCCCAGAAGATGAAAGAATTGTGACGATTGAGGATGCGGCTGAAATTCAGTTGGGACAGGAGCATGTTGTTTCATTAGAGTCCTGTCTGCCAAATATTGAAGGAAAAGGTGCCATCTCGATTAGAGAACTTGTTAGAACTTCACTAAGAATGAGACCAGACCGGGTCATAATAGGAGAAGTCCGTGGGGAAGAGGCACTCGATATGCTTCAAGCTATGAATACAGGACACGATGGCTTGCTTGCAACCGGTCACTCCAAAAGCCCAGGAGATATGATTTCTCGGCTTGAAACCATGGTTATGTTAGCTGGTGTAGATTTACCTGTCAAAGCAATCCGGAAACAAATAACTGGTGCAATCGATGTGATTATTCATCAGTCTCGCCTAAAGGATGGGTCAAGGAAAATTGTCAGCATTACCGAAGTACAAGGAATGGAAGAAGATGTAATCGTACTTCAAGACATCTTTACTTTTAAACAAGAGGGACTTAATTCAGAAGGGAAAATAATTGGCCGCCTTGTACCAACCGGTGTTAGGCCAAAGTTTTATGAGCGTCTGGAGGCCTCTGGTATTCATATTCCTGCATCAGTGTTTATCTCGCATTAATGGGAAAGTTTCTTTCTAAGTCTATTCATTGTTCTGTTAGGTCCAGCGGTTATTCAATTTATTGAAACCTTTAAGAATGGTTAACCCCTTTGCATTTGTGTGCTAGGGGTAATTGTATGAATTTAATTGTTAGATTGTTCTGTTTCCTTTATTCTATAATAGTGGTTAATTACATTAGGAGTGATTTAGAATGAAATTTGTAACAGTCCAACATAATAATGAACCGTTTGTCGGAATTGTAGCCTCGGATGAATCAAAAGTACTATTATTAAATCTTGTTGAAGAAGTGATGACAGGTCAAAAAAACTTCCCTTCTTCTATGCTAGAATGTATTGCTTTAGGTGATAGCTTTACCAAACAAGTCAAAGTACTTCTTGATTGGGTACAAAGTGGGGAAAAGTCTAATTCATTTTATGTTCCGATGGAAGAGCTAACTTTACTTGCTCCTATTCCAAGGCCGAGTAAGAATGTCTTTTGTGTTGGAAAAAATTACGCTGATCACGCGATTGAAATGGGGAGTGCAGAGGATATCCCTGAGCATGTTATGGTTTTTACTAAAGCCCCAACCTCGGTTATTGGGCCTAATGAAACAATCTTAAACCATCAGACTGTGACGAATCAACTTGATTATGAAGGGGAACTAGCCGTTATTATCGGTAAAAAGGGCAGAGCAATTAAAAAAGAGGAAGCCCTCAATTATGTCTTCGGATATACCATTATAAATGATGTAACAGCACGGGATCTACAATCACGGCATAGGCAATTTTTTATTGGAAAAAGTTTAGATACCACTTGCCCGATGGGACCGTGGATTATACATAAAAGCGCTGTGGAAGATCCTAATAATTTAAATATCGAAACGAAGGTTAATGGAGAAGTAAGGCAAAGCTCCAATACAAAGAACTTTATTTTTTCTATCGAAGAGATTATTTCCGTTTTATCTGCGGGAATGACACTAGAACCGGGAGATATAATTTCAACTGGTACTCCTGCAGGTGTTGGAAAAGGTTTTAAACCACCTAGATTTTTACAGCAAGGTGACCAAATAGAGATTTCTATAGAAAGCATTGGAACCTTGGTTAATAAAATGGAGGATAGCGCAGTAAATTAAAGAACCTAAAGTATTTAAAAAGTAACATTATCACGTTAATTACCATATCTGGTTCATTTCTTCGTGTTTTTTAATTGCCTATGGTATGATAAAGTCGAAAAAATATCCATTAGGAGGAAAATAAATGATTCATGGACACGTTACAGCATGGGCAATAGCTCTAATTTTATTTATTGTAGCGCTTTTCTTACATAAAAGCGAGAAAGAAAAAGGCTTTAAAATTGTTCAAATGATTTTAAGAGTCCTTTATCTAGTTATTATCGCAACAGGTGTGGGACTTCTCTCGATGGTTTACAAGATTGATGTTTGGTATATTTTAAAAGCGGTTGCAGGACTTTGGGTAATTGGATTATTTGAAATGATTCTTAGCAGGGTTGCTAAAAATAAAAAAAACACTGTTTTTTGGATCCAATTTATTGTGGCCTGGCTTCTAGTATTATATTTAGGTTTTGATAAATTGCCGATGTCTATTTTTAAAGTATAAGCCATTCTATTTAAAATAAAGCAGAAAAAGGTGTGGTTGCCCACACCTTTATTCGTTATGAAATCATTTTTTCAATAATTAATCGTTTACCAGTATTTAGAGTGAATTCGAACCGGTCATTGACCTTTTCGAAATAGAAAAAATGGTGCTGTACATTGCAAATTTGCTCCTGATTGTCGAACACCATAAAGTTAACTCCATCTTTTCGTTGTTGATCTGCTAAGAATGATAAATGGTTATAACAATAAATGCAATCGAAAATGGAGAAGTTTAACGAGTTCAAGGTGGTCACAAATTGGAAAAAGGCATCGTCATTTATTCCATCTAACAATCTTTCGAGAGAGTAAATTAAATGCTTTCTAATCCTCACGATATCATGGTCGCGCAGCATAATCGCATCGGTCCCGATACGGATTTTCCCAGATTCACATAATACCCCTTTTTTCCAACGATTCATTCGAAAGATTTCAATTTCCTGCTGCAAATAATCCTCTAACATAGCAGCCTCTTCCGTCTCCTCATCGAAAAATATCCATTGATTATTAATTTGTTCAACATTTCCTTCGGTATAGGCTCTCTTTTGAATATCATATAGTCTCATTCGTTGTTGTCGATTCATCGTTAACCTCCGTGGCCTGATGCTTACATTTTCCTTTTTAGACATCTTCCTGTGATTTTATAACCTGATTTTTGTAAAAGTATCCGAATAAAACTCCGTAACCTAAAAACGCGTAGTTCAAAGTATTACAACATTTCAATTTATGGACAATTAACCAATTAATATGGGCTGAATACTATAGACCATGTAATAAATGTCTAGAAGTGGTTACGAAAGGAGAACAATACATGTGTGGTATATCTGGATGGATTGATTATAAGAAAATAATGCGAAAAGAAACGGATACAATTGAGAAAATGGTCCAGACGTTAGAAAAGAGAGGCCCTGATGAAACAAACATCTGGACAGATACACATGTAGGTTTTGGACATAAGCGATTAATTGTTGTCGACCCAACCGGAGGAAGGCAGCCAATGTCCAAACAAAAAAAGGGTTTTCAATACACCGTTTGCTACAATGGAGAATTATATAACACGGAAGATATCCGCAAAATTCTCCTTACTAAAGGATATTCCTTTAAGAGTCATTCTGATACAGAAGTACTGTTAACAGCCTATATAGAATGGGCGGAAGAATGTGTAAATTATTTAAATGGGATATTTGCGTTTGCGATTTGGGATAGTAAACGAGATCAACTCTTTATTGGACGAGATCGTCTTGGGGTAAAGCCGTTATTTTTTACAGAACATAATCAAGGAATTGTATTTGCCTCAGAAATGAAGGCAATCCTTGCCCACCCAGAAATAAGAACCGAGATCAATCAAGAGGGGCTTGCAGAGATATTTGGAGCAGGACCATCGCGGTCACCAGGTTCAGGAGTCTTTAAAGGAATGAAAGAACTGAGACCAGCTCATGCCCTAACCTTTTCAAAAAATGGTCTGAAGATTTGGCGTTATTGGAATGTAATAAGTGAGGAACATAAAGAAAGTATCGAGGAAACGGCTGAAAAAGTCCGTTTTTTGGTTACCGATGCCGTTAAAAGACAGCTTGTTTCAGATGTACCTTTATGCACATTCTTATCAGGCGGACTTGATTCAAGTATCATCACTGCCATTGCTGCTAACGGTTTTGCTGAGCAAAATAAAGGGCGGCTTCATACGTATTCGATTGATTATGAAGGTAATGATCACTATTTTACTGCTAATGAATTTCAACCGGACTCCGACGGAAAATTTATTCAAATGATAACAGATAGGTTTGATACCAAGCACGATAACAAGACCATATCGCAACAACAATTAGTCAATGATTTATTGGAAGCTACTCATGTTAGAGACCTTCCAGGCATGGCGGATGTCGATTCCTCGCTGCTATGGTTTTGTAAGGAGATAAAAAAGGATTTTGTTGTCAGCCTGTCAGGAGAATGTGCTGATGAAATTTTCGGCGGCTATCCGTGGTTCCATCGACAGCAAGACTTGGAGGGGCAGGGGTTTCCATGGATGCGTTCTGTTTCCCAACGGCAAAAATTGCTGAAGCCCCATTGGCAGAATAGATTAATGTTGGGTGAATATTGTCTGGAACAGTATCGCCAGGCTGTCGCTGAAACTCCTAGATTAGAAGGAGAAAGTTTAGAAGAATCAAGACGCAGAGAATTATTCTACATTAATATGATTTGGTTTATGACCACCCTGCTTGATCGAAAAGATCGAATGAGTATGGGAGCAGGTCTTGAGGTAAGAGTACCATTTGCAGATCACCGCCTTGTTGAATACGTATGGAATATCCCCTGGGAGATGAAAATGTATCGAGGCAGGGAAAAAGGAATTCTCCGTAAAGCATTTGAGGGAGTCCTCCCGGAGGAGGTTCTTTACAGGAAGAAAAGTCCATATCCTAAAACACATAACCCGGAATACACGTTGACGATCCAAAAATGGTTGAGTACCATTTTACAAGATAAAACCTCAGCCTTACACGAATTCTTTGATAAGCAGCAGCTAGAAAAGCTTGTCGAGACTGGAGGAGATTCCTTCAAAGAGCCATGGTTTGGCCAATTAATGACAGGACCGCAATTATTGGCCTATCTTGTGCAGCTTCACACATGGTTTAAAGATTACCAAATTAATATTGTGAATTAAGATTTTGATAATAAAAAAATTATGGATGTGTTTCCAGTCAAGCTGATTAAGTTGGAATTAAAACTTGATTCGATTAAAATAAGTGTAGGGAAGAGGGAATCCTCTTCCCTTTTATGAGGAGGGTTGGATATCTATATGAAAAAAATGATACTCATTTTAATAACGGTTTTTATATTTTCTTCGGTTCCTGTACAGGCAAAGGTACAAAAAGAAAATAGGTTATGGCAGGATGAATCCGTTTATTCTATCATGATTGACCGCTTCAACAATGGAAATACAAAAAATGATGCGGATGTTAATGCAAAAGATCCGAATGTATTTAACGGTGGGGACTTACAAGGAATTATTGATAAATTGGATTACATACAGGATATGGGATTCACCGCGATTCGCCTAACCCCTATCTTTGATAATGCCAAGAATGGCTATCATGGCTATTGGGTGAAAGATTTTTATAAAATTGATGAGCATTTTGGCACAATGAAGACGTTCCAAGAGTTGGTAAAAGAAGCACATAAGCGGAAGATGAAAGTAATGATCGATTTTGTCACTAATAACGTGGCAGTGAGTCATCCTTGGGTAAGTGATACCAGCAAGCGGGACTGGTTTCATGAAAAACAGGAAATCAACGATTGGAATAATCAAGCGGAGGTAGAAAATGGCTGGGTCGACGGTTTGCCTGACCTTAATCAGGACAACCCTGAAGTGAAAAAATACTTAATTGATGCGGCCAAATGGTGGATTAAGAAAACGGATATTGATGGGTATAGTTTGCCAGAGATTAATAATGTCCCAGTAGGCTTTTGGAAGGATTTTTCAAAAGAGGTTAAGAAAGAGAAGAAAGACTTTTTCTTAATCGGTATTATGTCAAAAAATACTTCCACCTCCTTGAAGGAATATCAACTATCAGGAATAGACAGCCTGTTTGATTCCTCTTACAATGACCAATTAAGAAAAACGCTGGCAACAACGGATCAATCTTTCAGCACACTTTATTCTAATACTGGAGACAGTCAGTCGTCTTTTTTAAGGCCTAATTTCATGGATGATGAATATACAGTAAGATTTACGCATGACATTGTGAAAGAGAGACAATTTCCAGGCTCACGCTGGAAAACGGCGTTAACTTATCTTTATACCACCCCTGGAATTCCTATTTTTTATTATGGGACTGAAATCGCCTTAAATGGGGGAGAAATTCCCGACAACCGTCGACAAATGAATTTCAGAACAGAGAAAGAGCTAATTGATTATATTACTAAGATAGGTGAGTTAAGAAATCAACTTCCATCATTAACAAGAGGAACGATGGAAATGCTCTATGACAAACAAGGGATGGTTGTTTATAAACGAGTCTATAAAGGTGAAACATCGGTTATTGCGATAAATAATACGAGTAAATCTCAGAAGGTAATCTTAACAGCTGAGCAATTAGCTGGAGACAAAGAGCTTCGGGGCTTACTTGGCGGGGATATTGTCCGCAGCCGGGATAATCAGTACATCCTCATTCTCGACCGGGATATTTCAGAAATTTATGTTCTAACGGAGAAAAGTGGAATGAACTACACCCTTATCGGCTCGTTAATCTTTGTGAACATCTTGGTGTTTATCTTTCTTTTCTTACTTCTCAAAAGAAGAAAAAATAAAAAAATAGAATAATACAAATCGGCGGAGGAACCCGCCGATTTCGTTATTTTTATCCATTAACAATTGTCCCACCATTGACGTGAATCATTTGGCCACTGACGTAGGAGGAGTCCTCGGACGCAAGGAAAACATAGCTGGGTGCTAGCTCATAAGGCTGTCCAGCTCTGCCCATCGTCGTATTTGACCCGAAAGTTGCAACTTTATCTGCGGTAAACGTGGATGGGATAAGTGGCGTCCAGATTGGTCCTGGTGCTACCCCATTAACGCGAATTCCCTTTGGCGCCAGGGATTTTGCTAATGAACGGGTAAAGGATACTATTGCCCCTTTTGATGCAGAGTAATCCAATAATTGTTCGTTACCTTCGTAGGCAGTTATCGAAGCTGTATTAATAATCGATGCACCCTGCTTCAAATAGGGAAGTGCCATTTTCGTCATATAAAAAATGGAAAAAATATTGGTCCTGAATGTGTTTTCGAGCTGGGCAGATGTTATATTCAGCAGGCTTTGCTGGGGATGCTGCTCCGCTGCATTGTTCACTAGAATATCAAGCTTACCAAATTCATCAATTGTTTTATTTACAATCAGTTTACAAAAATCTTCATCGCCAATGTTGCCGGAATAAACGAGGCATCTTCGTCCCTCCGCTTCAATTAGCTGCTTTGTTTCTTCGGCATCTTGATGTTCTTCTAAGTACACAATCGCAACATCTGCGCCTTCTTTGGCGAAATATATAGCCACAGATTTGCCAATTCCACTGTCGCCTCCGGTAATAATCGCGGTTTTGCCTGATAGTTTTCCTCCAGGTTTATAATTTGGCTCAACAGAAATTGGGCGGGGATTCATTTCACCTTCAATCCCAGGTTGATTGTTCTGGTGTTGAGGTGGAAAGGTTATTTTTTTTTGATTTGTAGTATTGCTCATTCACTAATACCTCCATGAATAGTTTCAATTGTTAGTGTTTGAAATATGAGCCAAATTATGAAGACAATAATAAAAGGCGATAAGGAGTTATTTACTCCCTATCGCCTTAATTTTCATTTTCAACGGTAATTGAGAAATTGAACATCTACAGTTAAGTCGGCTTCTCGGACCAAGGAAATAATTTTTTGTAAATCATCGCGGTTTTTACCGCTAACGCGTACTTGATCGTCCTGTACCTGACTTTTAACCTTTACACCGCTGTTTTTAATGATGGTATTAATCTTTTTGGCATTTTCTTTATCAATACCTTGGACTAGTTTGGCTTTTTGGCGAACAGTACCGCCGGAAGCTTTTTCGATTTTCCCGTAATCAAGATTTCTAACCGGAATGCCTCGTTTTATCATTTTACTAAATAATACATCCTTAAGCTGGTCCATTTTATATTCATCATCTGAAATAAGGACAAGCTCTTCTTTATCAAGAGAGACTTCACTTTTACTACCTTTAAAATCGTAGCGCGTTCCAATTTCTTTCATTGTTTGTGTAATAGCATTTGTAACCTCAGAAAAATCCACTTTGGATACAATATCAAATGAGCTATCTTTAGACATAACAAAACCTCCATTTTATCACCAATAGGTAGAAACATTACCTGCTAAAGTTTCCCTTTATGGCTACATTATAGTAAAATATAGCGGTTATAACAAGATTCAGGGAAATCTCCATGAAAAGAAAGGGGAGTTAAAATGTCTTTAAATGAACTTGTTGGCCAAACAACAACATTATCCGTTGCCCGTAAAGCGGCTTTCGGCTATTTTTTAACGGACGGAAATGAAGATGTTTTGCTGCATATAAATCAAGCTAATCAAGAATTGGAAGAAGGGGATCAAGTAGAGGTTTTTCTTTATGTTGATTCGGAAGGACGAACTTCGGCTTCCACTACCATCCCGGAAATTGCGGTTGGCCGCTATGGATGGGTTAAGGTAACAGATTCAAATCCGAAAATTGGCGTCTTCTTAAATATTGGACTTCCAAAGGATATTTTGTTAGGGATTGATGATTTGCCAACACATAAATCTGTCTGGCCAAAAGCAGGAGATTTAGTCTATATCACATTAAAGCTGAGCCGCAATTATTTGCTTTATGCGAAGCTTGCAACTGACCCAATAATAGAATCCATTTCCGTCAAAGCAACAAGAGAACAGTTCAACAAAAATGTACAGGGACATATTTACCGGACAGCAAAGGTAGGGAGCTGGATTTATACGATTGAAGGATTTAAAGGGTTCATTCATGAGTCACAAAGGCCAACGGAGCCCCGATTAGGTGAAAAGATTGAGGGTCGGATAATTGATGTAAAGGAAGATGGAACTGTAAACATTTCTTTACTTGCAAGGAAAGAGGAATCACAAGACCAAGATGCAGAACGGATTTTTGAATATTTACTTAGCAGAAATGGAGCCATGCCATTCAGCGATAAAAGTATGCCTGAAGATATTCAAGAACGGTTTGGCTTAAGTAAAGGTGCGTTTAAGCGGGCCCTTGGAAAACTGATGAAGGACGGCAGAGCATATCAAGAAGGCAGCTGGACTTATGTGAAAAAAGATTGATGCATTTGTTACATACTCTTTTTCGAATTGACAGACACTAATAAACGAAAGCAATTTGAAAGGGGTAAGGTAATGCCGCACACTTCTGATAATGATAAAAAAGCAAAAGATAATAATGCCCTTCGACATGAAAAGAATATGATGCGTGAAAAAAATCGTCAGGCAGGGAAAAATCTATATTCTAAAAAAACAGACCATAAATAACAAAAAAAGTGAGGGAATTCAAACCTCACTTTTTTTAAAATGTAATTTTGTTAGGGCAGTTGATTTAAAAAGAAAATCGAGATGGTCCCGGCACCTGTATGGGACCCCACAGCTGAACCAATCGATGAAATATAGACCTCATGCGGATGAAATCCATCTTCAATCATTGCTTTCATTTCTAATGCCAATTCTTCATTATCGGCATGGCTAATCCCAATTACTTGATTTTGCATATCTTTGCCGCGTTCTTTCATGAGTTCGATAATACGGCGCAGTAATTTCTTCTTACCTCGTATTTTTTCGATTGGAACAAGCTTCCCATCTTCCACATTTAATATTGGTTTGATATTCAATAATCCGCCGAGAAAGGCAGATGCTTTTGAGACCCGACCACCTTTAGCCAAATAATCTAAGTCCTCTACTGTAAAAAGATGCTCCATATGCTGGCTTCTAAAACGGACATCCTTAAGAATGTCTTCTTTTGAGACATTTTCAGCAGCAAGCCTTGCTGCCTCCATGACAACTAGCCCATGTCCAAGTGAGGCACATTTCGTATCGACAATCGTTAAATTGAAATTTGGATATTTTTCCTTTACTTGGTCAAGAATCATAACAGCGGTTGAATATGTTCCTGATAATTCTGAAGAAAATGCAATATAAATCCCATCTTCCTCTTTTTCAGCCATTTCGTTAAAGACTTCCTCAAACGCAAGTGGAGATGCTTGGGAAGTTTTTGGAATAATTCCATTACGGATGGCATCATATACGGTTTTTGGGTCAATTGTCTTAACATCTTCATATTCTTCGCCGTTAATATGGACCTTTAAGGGAATTAAAGTTACATTATTTTCTTCGTAGAAACTTTTTGGTAAATCGCATGCGCTGTCAGCGAGTATTTTTACCTGCATGAAGCTCACCTGCTTTCAGTTCTTATAATAGTTTCAGTTTATCGGTTTCACCCTAAAAATACAATTATCTAATCGGATATTTTCAAGATAAAGGGGGATATACCATTGCTTTGGCTTCAAACGAAAAAATTGATTATTGTGGTCACGGGTGCCTTATTAAATGCGCTGGCGATGAATTTATTTCTAATTCCCGCGAATGTTTATTCTAGCGGTTTTACAGGGATTGCTCAATTAGTTTCAAAGATCTTAAGTGATAATACAGCAATTCATGTATCGATGGGCTTTTTATTACTCGTACTTAATATTCCAGTAGCTTTTCTTGGGTGGAGAAAAGTTGGGAAATCCTTTACGATTTATAGTTTCTTAAGTGTCGTCCTGACATCTATATTCTTATCAATGATTCCGATTAAACAATTATCACATGATATTTTATTAAATGCCGTATTCGGCGGAGTTATTTTAGCAGTCGGTGTAGGGATTACGTTAAAATGGGGTGCTTCGACAGGAGGGGTCGATATCATTGCCATGGTTTTATCAAGAATGAAGGACAAACCGGTTGGTCCGTATATGTTTGTCTTAAATGGTATCATTATTATGACAGCAGGTGTCCTCTATGGCTGGGAAAAAGCTCTTTATACACTTGTTGTCTTATACACTTCGACTAGAGTAATTGACGCCATCCATACTAGGCATGCGAAACTTACGGCGTTAATTATTACGAAAAAAGCGGATGAACTAAAAAAAGCAATTCATGCTTCCCTTGTTAGAGGGATCACAATGATTCCCGCAAAAGGAGCATTCACCAATGAAACACGGGATATGCTGATGATTGTAATCACCCGATATGAGCTCTATGATTTAGAAAGAATTATTAAAGAAGTAGATCCAAATGCTTTCACAAATATAATACAGACAACAGGGGTTTACGGTTTTTTTCGAAGGGATTAAGGAAAATAAGCTCAATCTTCTTACTCTGAAAAAGTTTACCGGATTCGATAAGAAAATTGGAAGTGCCTCATTAGGCACCTCCAATTTTCTTAAATCTATTGAATCTGATCAAGCTCTTGTTGCATTTGTCGGAGCTGGGCTTGCTCTGTCACTGTCGTGTTGGCGTAAGCAGAACTAAGTGCATTCTTTGCCTTTTCAACAGCAGAATCAACCTCAGCTGGGTTTGCGGATTTCGCCATCTCAACAAATCTTCGTGCTTCCTGGAACAATTGGTTTCCCATGTTAAATTCCTCCAAGCGAGGATTCGTGCACATTTGCCATTTTCTGAGCTTCCGCTTCAGCATAGGTCATGTGATAAGGAATACGTTCAGCATGCTTGTTAACGGTATCCTTTCCTTGCTGGACAAAGCGTTTTGATTTGTTTGATTTACCCATTCGAATCCCTCCAATATGCTCAAGCTCGTATTGAAACAGCAACGCTGCTTCAAAAATTAGTATGCACCAAAGGGGGTATGTTCATTTAGGAAAACCTTGGCTTACTGGGACTATAACTTTATATTTAACAATTCTGCCAAATATTCACCGACGCCATCTTCTTCGTTGCTTAAGGTAACATCATTGGCGATATTTTTCACCAGATCAATCGCATTTCCCATTGCAATCCCATGACCAGCATATTCAAGCATTTCCAAATCATTATCTTCATCACCAAATGCCACAATTCTTTCAGTTGGAATTCCAAAATAATCAGCAGCCTTTTTCAGACCCACTGCTTTGTTTAAACCTACCTTAATGATTTCGATTACATGCCACGGAGCTGCCCAGCTGCGTTGTTCAATCACTTCCGCATGCACGACAGATAAATGATCACGGATTTTTTGAAGCTGGTCTTCCTCTGTATGGATTAGCATACTTGTGGGTGAGTCATGTAAGAAATTTAGTAAATCCCCAGTCGTTATTTTTGGATTGCCAAAGCTAAAAATATCTAAAAGCTTTTCATCGTGATAATGAATATAAACATCGTCAATCACTTCAGCAATAATATTATGGAACTGAAAGCTTCTGCAGGCCTCCACAATATCTTTTGCTACCTTTACATCAAGAGGCTCATGATAGTATCCCCAGTTAGGGTTTCGTGGATGGTGCATAAAAGCTCCATTAAAATTGACAATAGGCGTGTCCAATTCCAGCTCTCGATAATACATTTCACTGGAACGATAAGGTCTTCCTGTGGCAATCATAACGATATGACCATCTGCTTTTGCTTTTTGTATGATTTCTTTTGTTTTTGAGGAAATTGTTTTATCATCCTTTAATAATGTTCCATCAAGATCTAAGGCGATTAAGTGTCTTTCAGTCATGTGGGTGATCCCTTCTTATTTAAAATTTTTCATGAATAATTGCATTGCTTTAGAAAAATGTTTATCTACATGGTACACTACAAATAAGGGAATTTTCATATAGCATCGAACTTTTATTTCTATATTTACTATGTTAACAATTTTATATCTAATGTGTAAAAAAATTCACACCATGTTTCATAAAAAACTATATACTTTTTATTGCAATAAGCGGATTGTGTAAATGAAAATCGTGGTAATTAATAAGAAAAGCGATACTTAAGTCTATCCACTACAAGTGCAATTGGACGGTCAATTATCTATTTTACGCGAATTTGAATTAAGTCTCAATCCAGTCAAGCGGGTTTTTATAGTTTGAGACCTACCTTTTGCTATAATAAATTCAGAAAAACTTTAGGAGTGAACAAACATGAATGAAGAATTAAAAGAAAATATTATGGGTGCCATGGAGCTAGTTATCGATCCTGAACTAGGCGTTGACATTGTTAATTTAGGTTTGGTCTATAATGTTGAAATGGATGATGAAGGGAAAGTAACAGTGTCGATGACGTTAACTTCAATGGGCTGCCCGCTCGCTGGAACGATTGTGGACCAAGTAAAAAGAGCGTTAGCAGACATTCCTGAGGTCAAGGATACAGATGTAAATATCGTTTGGAATCCGCCATGGAATAAAGAAATGATGTCACGCTATGCGAAGATTGCCTTAGGAATTCGCTAAAATGGGGGATTATCTATGAAAAATAAAGTGATTTTAGTAAGCTCGAACCAACTCGGTAGGGGTGACCAAGGACTTGGTGAAAATATCTTGGAAACATTCTTTACTATATTAAAACAAAAGGAAGAACTACCTGCAGCTGTTTTTTGTATGAACAGCGGGGTCTTGACTTTGACAAGTGAGTCGTTTGTTTCTGTTCATTTGAAAGAATTGGAAGACAAAGGTGTAGAAATTTTAGCATGTAAGACTTGTGCTGACCACTATGAGATTAGTGAAAAATTGACGGTTGGGAAAATCAGCGGAATGGGAAATTTTATTGACCTGGCAGCCAAATATGAAGTAATAACGATTTCTTAAAAACAGCAGAGCTTCTGCTGTTTTTATTTTTCCTGAACTTCACAAAACGGACATATATAATTTGTGGGTTGTGAGATAGTTCACTTTTTTAACCTATAAACAACTTTATAATATATGTTATTAAGGCTGTTTGAGTTTGAAATAGCCGTTTTTGGGAGGCGTTTCATATGGTTTTTAGCCGAGATTTTAATAAAGATCCATTTATTGTAATTTGGGAGCTGACACGTGCTTGTCAATTAAAGTGTTTGCATTGCCGTGCTGATGCGCAATATACAAGGGACCCACGAGAATTAACCTTTGAAGAAGGTAAAAATCTAATCGATCAAATATATGATATGAATAATCCGATTCTGGTATTTACAGGCGGAGACCCGCTTATGAGGGAAGATGTTTTTGATATTGCCAAATACGCAGTAGAAAAGGGCGTACGGGTATCAATGACACCTAGTGCTACCCCTAATGTAACAAAAGAAGCGATTAAAAAGGCAAAAGATGTCGGTCTTTCTCGCTGGGCGTTCAGCATTGACGGTCCAACAGCAGAAATACATGACCATTTTCGCGGGACGGCAGGGTCCTTTGATTTAACAATGGAACGGATTAAATATTTACATGAGCTTGAAATTCCAATTCAGATCAACACTGTTATTTCAAGATACAATTATGAATATCTTGATGAAATGGCAAAAATGGTTGAAGATTTAAAATGTGTACTTTGGAGTGTCTTTTTCCTTGTTCCGACTGGAAGAGGACAAATTTCCGATATGATTTCCCCAGTTGAGCATGAAAAAGTCCTTAGATGGCTCTATGACCTAAGTAAACGAGTACCTTTCGATATTAAAACTACAGAAGCCATGCATTACCGTCGTGTTGTTATTCAACAAAAAATGCGGGAAGCAAAAGCCCAAACAGATGAAATCAATTATTTAAGTGCTCTCACAGAAAAAGGGTTAACAGGCTCGATAGATGGTCTAGGTCGGGCACCTAAAGGTGTAAATGATGGAAATGGCTTTGTGTTCATTTCTCATATTGGCGATGTGTATCCAAGTGGTCTTTTACCAGTTAAGGCCGGCAATGTTCGAGAAACACCTTTAGCGGAAATTTACCGAGAGTCACCAATCTTTAAAGCGCTAAGAAATCCGGACGAATTTAAGGGTAAATGTGGTGTGTGTGAATTTCGCTTTGTATGCGGCGGTTCAAGGTCACGGGCCTATGCGATGACAGGTGATTACCTAGAAAGCGAACCATTCTGCGTCTATATTCCAAAAGCTATGAGAGACAAGCAAGTACAATAAGAAAGATAGTATAAATACAGGGCTGCCTCATGGAAAGTGAGACAGCCCTAGGAATAGGATTAATAAAAAAGATGGAGCGGGGAATCTTCGCTCCATCCTATTCAATATTGCAATATACGGCTGAGCAATTTTCACAACCGATTTCGTCCTTTAAGTATTGCAAATTCAAAATGGAAATCCTTCCTTTTTTAATTGAAATAATCTTATCACGCTTTAACTCACTAAGGATGCGATTTGTACTTTCACGAGAGGTGCCACAGAAGTTAGCTAGTTCTTGATTGGTTAAGGGCAGATCAATCAAAATTTCATTATCTTTTTGGATACCATAGCTATTCGACATTCGAATAAGTGTGGAGAAGAGTGCTCCACGTTTTCCGTTTAGGACTAAATCACGAAATTTTGTTTGTGTTTTTCGAAAATGATCACTCATCCATTTCATGAATTCAAACGCAAGCTTACTATTTTGGAAAATTTCACTTTCGATTACATCCTTTTTAATCGCAACAACATCTCCTTCTTCAAGAACAGTTGCACTTAATAAATATCTCGGGTTGTCCGTAAAAAGAGTTAATTCACCGCAAATATCGTTTTCTCCACAAATTCTTAAGGATAGTTCACGACCGTCCGTGGTGATTTTGCTAATTTGAATTTTACCGGAAAGGATAATATAAAGCTCTTCAGCTACCATGCCTTCTTGAAATAAAAAGCTTCCTCTTTCACTTTTAAATTTCCGGTCAGCAAATCTAAGCAACTCTTTTATTTCAATAGAATGGGTTGGTTTCATTATGGTTGTCATCCGATTCACCTCTAAAAACTATTTTTAAATCAGTATATTTTCCTTCTAGGTATAGGATTTGTTAGTTTCATTTTATCTCAAGTTTGGTCAGTAAATTTAAGTAAACAATGACAATACAGTGAAAACTTAAGCAGGATTTGAGGAGCATTTTATCTAATACTGTTTTAAATGATCAAACGGATAAACAAAAAGGAAAGAGAAGTATGGCTTCCAAAACAATCATTTATTCATTCACCTACATCTGTTAAGATTAAAATAAGATTAAAAAGTATTGTGATAGTGAATAAAGTAACAGTGTTTCTTTTAAAATCCTGTTACACTTATAAAAAATAAGTTTCTTTAAAATAATGGAGTTGATATTAATGGAAAAAACCATTATTAAAGATAAATTAAATAGACCTTTACGTGACTTAAGAATCTCGGTGATTGACCGATGTAATTTTCGTTGTCAGTATTGTATGCCGGAAGATCAATTTGGAAAGGATTTTGAGTTTCTTCCTAGAAGTGCTTTACTGACTTATGAAGAAATTGAACGTCTGGCAAAAATCTTTGTCCGTTTAGGTGTGGAAAAAATCCGCTTAACTGGCGGCGAACCTCTTTTACGGAAAGATATGCCGTATCTTGTTAAAAAGCTATCCTCGATTAAGGGTTTAAGGGATATCGGCTTAACAACGAATGGTGTGCTGCTTCCGAAATTGGCCAAGGATTTAAAAGCGGCAGGCCTAAAAAGAGTAAATGTTAGTCTTGATACTTTAAACGATGAATTGTTCGGAAAAATTAACGGACGCGGGGTTGCAACTGGACCAGTATTAGAGGGAATTGAAGCAGCGAAACAGGCAGGCCTCGGGGTCAAAATCAACATGGTAGTAAAAAAGGGTCTAAATGATACCGAAATTATTCCTATGGCAGAATACTGTAAAAATAACGGCCTAGAGCTTCGCTATATTGAATTCATGGATGTCGGTTCGACAAATGGCTGGAAAATGGATGATGTTATTACCAAAAAACAGATTTATCATTTATTAAAAGAACATTTTGAATTGATTCCAGTTGACCCGGCTTACTATGGGGAAGTAGCGAAGCTTTATCAGTATTCAGACACAAACGTGAATGTAGGCTTTATTACTTCCGTTTCTGAATCGTTCTGTTCAAGCTGCACCCGTTCCCGATTATCTGCGAATGGTCAGATTTTCACATGTTTATTTAATGGAAATGGCCATGATATTCGTAATTTTATGAGAAACGGCGCCACTGACGAAGAAATTGTGTCCAGAATCACCGCCATTTGGAATGGTCGTGATGACAGATATTCAGATGAAAGAACAGCAGAAACAAATAAAAATCGTAAAAAGATTGAAATGTCTTATATTGGCGGCTAAAGGAAAGCCAGCTTATTTAAAGCCAGGATATTCTAGGGTAGAAAAAACACTCTCTTCGGGTGAAGAGAGTGTTTTGCATGATCTTTATGAAAGATATCTTGGAAATAAGATGTTGTTTTCGAGATGCACATGCATAAAGGTTAACCCTTCTAATGCCTCCAAACGGGCATAGACTAACCGATACGTTCCGCAAGCATCCAGTGGAAGAGTATAGTCAGATGTTACAGCACGAATTTTTCTTAATATCTCCCCAGCATGGTCATGTTCCTTTTCAAGCTCGATTATTAAATTTATTGCTTCTTCACGGTTTTCAACTTTTCCATCTTCCAGTTGCTTAATTAATGGGAAGACGACAGCTTCTTCTTTGGCCATATGCTCTTGCAATTCTTTTTTAAATTCATAAAAAAGCTCATAGACTTTCAAAAGCTCTGGATGATTGTCTCCATGGACACGTGAAACCTTCGTAACATAAGGACTAAGCATGGACAATTCTTCTTCAGATACCCGATGGTAATTTGAAATGACATGATCAATAATTGTATTTGAATCAGAATCAGTCCATACCTCTACATCTTTTTCGGCGTTTTCGTATTTATCAAAAACCAGTTTTAATTCAGCTAATAAACTGTCCATGTTAAGACCGTTTTGATCAACAGCAAGGGATAAGGGAATGTTACCGCCGCAGCAGAAATCGATACGATTCTTTTTGAATACGTCACTTGTTTTTGGTAATTCGTTTACAATATCTTTAATTAACGAATTCGCAGTAAATGGGAAAGTCATAATAAAAATCCTCCTTAAAATATAGACGATAGGTTATTTCTGACTTAAGCATAATTGAAAATGAATATTAATTAGGTGACCTGAATCACACATTCGATATGATATTTAATTTATGGGGTAAAATTATTTATTTTGTGACATTTGATATGTTAGCAGGTTTTCTTTAGGCTTATAATGAAGATTAGTCATTTACATATCATGAAAAAACTTATCCATGTAGGGCAGGAGCTGATTATGTTGTTAGAAAGAAGAAAACCGATTCCAATTGGGGAAGCAGTTAAAAGGATAATGGAATATCCATTACAAGGTGTTACCGAATATGTTTCGATAAATGAAAGCTTCGGTCGCTTTTTATCAGAAGATTTAATTGCCACCAGTGACGTACCACACTTTAACAGGGCGCCATATGATGGCTTTGCTGTCAGATCAAGCGACACGAGTGATGCATCTCAGACCAATCCTGTCGAATTTGAAGTGATTGACCATATCGGTGCAGGAATGGTTTCAGCAAAGGTTGTAGGTCATAATCAAGCCGTACGAATTATGACTGGTGCGATGATGCCAGTGGGAACCGATGCAGTCGTCATGTTTGAAGTCGCAAAAGACTACGAAAAAAATGGTCTCCCATATATGTCGATTAAACGCAGTTTTAAAAAAGGTGATAATGTTTCCTTTATAGGTGAAGACGCTAAAGAAGGCGAAATTTTAGTAAAAAAAGGATCGCTGATTAATCCTGGTATTCAAGCAATGTTGGCCACATTTGGCTATCAGCATGTTCCAGTAGCACAGAGGCCGCGAGTTGGTTTGTTCGCAACCGGTACAGAGCTTTTAGAAGTGGAGGAAGAATTAGTTCCAGGAAAGATTCGCAACAGCAATTCCCTTATGATTGCTGCACAAATCGAAAGAGCGGGAGGCATTGTTCACTATTTTGGGAAGCTGGCCGATGAATTCGATCCATGCTATGAAGCAGTAAAAAATGCCTTAAATGAAGTAGACTTGTTAATTACAACCGGCGGCGTGTCAGTGGGGGACTTTGATTATCTTCCTGCCATTTACGAAAAACTGGGAGCAGAGGTTTTATTTAATAAGGTCTCTATGCGCCCTGGAAGTGTGACAACAGTTGCTCAGTACAATGGAAAAATATTATTTGGATTATCTGGTAATCCGTCTGCTTGTTATGTTGGCTTTGAATTGTTTGCCCGGCCGATTATTCGAAGGCAGTTATTTTCGAAAAAACCACACTTAAGGAAGGAAAAAGCGCAGCTTGTGGTTGACTTTCCTAAAGCTAATCCATTTACAAGGTTTGTCCGCAGCGAAACATTTATCGCTGATGGCAGACTAAAGGTGACCCCGAGTGGTCTAGATAAGTCGAACATTATCATGAGTCTTGCAGGTGCTAATTCATTAATGATTCTACCCGGTGGAACGAGAGGTTTTACAGCTGGCTGTGAAGTGGAGGTCCTATTGCTTGAAGACCAGGTGGGCTGTGAGTGGCCTTGGTAAAACCAGTAATTTTTCAAGTAGTGGGTTATCAAAATAGTGGAAAAACGACGCTTACTTTCAAGCTTATTGAAGTTTTAAAGAAAAATGGGTTAAAAACGGTAACAATCAAACACCACGGACATGGCGCCAAGCCGGATGTGGTGGATCAAAAGGATTCAACAAAACATCTATCAGCAGGCGCAGCTGCATCCATTGTTGAGGGGGGCGGCAGGTTGGTCCTGCAAGCAGATGATCGCGAATATTGTCTTGAAGAACAGATAGAGCTAATGAAATTCTTTCAGCCAGATGTAATTTTGATTGAGGGATATAAGCAAAAAAGTTATCCGAAGCTGTTGTTGTTAAGGGATAAAAATGACTTTGATTTATTAAATACAGTTAACAATATTACTGCGGTTGTATACTGGAAGGAGGATATGAAGGATGGTCTAATAGCAAAATGGAAAGTGCCTTCCTTTCATATTTCCGATGAATCAGCGATAAACTGGGCTTTCCAAATCCTAGAAAAAACTATTCATAAAACAGACGATAAAATTTAATAAAATTGTCAAATTTGTTACTTTTATCACAGCGAAGGTGAATAATCCCCGCTACAATACAATTTAGGGGCTATGATGTTTGTTCATATAAGGTGCAGGTATTGAAAGAAGGCAGAGGCCTTCTTTTTTTTTTCCTCATGTGATACTCTTCACTTTATTTTTCGATTAGCTATCTTATAGTAGAGGAAAGCAGGAAAAAGGAGTGAAAGAGATGAAGTTTTTTTTACCAAAACAACATGGTGCATGGGCAATGCTAATCATCCCTTTTTGGCTAGGTGTTACTAACGGGGGCTACCATTGGCAGCATATCCCATTTTTTGTTGGCTGGCTTTTATTGTACCTTGCAACTTATCCGCTGCTCCTGTTATTTAAAAAGAATAAAATCCCTTTTTATACAAAATGGACTCTTATTTATATGATTCCGGCATTATTACTTTTACTTATTCCACTTTTGCAAAGGCCAAGTATTTTTTATTTTGGACTTCTAATGTTGCCGTTTTTTATGATAAATGCTTTTTATACTTCACGAAATCAAGACCGTGCCTTTATGAATGATATTAGCGCTATCTTTGCTTTTTCAATTGCCGGACTTGCAAGTAGTTACTTATCCCTTGGTGTTGTGAACGCCACAATGATAATATTCATCTTCTTAACGTCTGTGCTATTTTTTGTTGGTTGTACCTTTTATGTGAAATCAATGATTCGGGAAAAGAAGAATAGTCAATTTAAATGGATTTCATGGACCTACCATTTGCTTTTAACAGTTGTTTGGCTTGTGTTCGGTTATTGGCTAGTAGCCCTCGCCTATTTTCCAAGTTTAGTTAGAGCTATTCTTTTTCACGGGAGAAAGCTATCTCCAAAGGAAATTGGTATATACGAAATCATAAATTCTGCACTATTCTTCATCATCATAGTCATTCAAATAATTTCACTAAAATAGAGGCTGTCGAAAAACCTTCGACAGCCTTTATTTTTTTATGTCACTTTAACATTTC